>JBLIME010000117.1:0-8467 GCA_047638515.1 Pseudohongiellaceae bacterium | reverse complement strand
GCTGGTAGCGATAAAGAACTTTTTCAGCACTATCGAGGTCGGCAAGAGCGAGCTCGGTATTAATGATCTCAATATCTGCAATAGGGTCTATTTTACCAGCGACATGAATAATGTTTTCATCTTCAAAGCAACGCACAACATGGGCAATAGCATCAGTTTCACGGATATTAGCTAAAAACTTATTACCCAGACCTTCGCCCTTAGAGGCGCCTGCGACCAGGCCTGCAATATCGACAAATTCCATTGTCGTGGGCATTATACGCTGTGGTTTAACGATGTCAGCTAGCAGGTCAAGACGTGGGTCGGGCACTGGCACAATACCGGTGTTGGGCTCTATCGTACAAAATGGAAAATTTTCGGCATCGATACCCGCTTTGGTTAATGCATTAAATAAGGTTGATTTACCGACGTTGGGTAGGCCGACGATGCCGCAGTTAAAACCCATAATGTTGATTCCGTATTTGGAGCTGTTGAAAGTGTGCTTATGCTAAGGGTTTGAGTTTTGAGGTCAAGTATTTTTAGACCTTAATTCAAACAGTTTATAGTAACTGAGCCGATCCCATAATCATTGTGTGTGTAAATCTTTCATGGCTTTATTCCAGTTGCCGCCAACCGCATCAGGTAGTGCGCGCAAGCTATTGTGAATGCTGTCTTCAATTAACTGTTGTTCGGCAAGTGGCGCTTTACGCAGTACATAATTACTGACGAGCTTGGCACTACCCGGATGATCTATGCCTATGCGCAAGCGCGAGAATCCTTTGTTATTGGCCAGTGCTTTTATAATGTCTTTTAAGCCGTTATGACCACCGTGACCACCGCCGATCTTTAGCCGCGCCACACCTGGGCACAAATCTAGTTCATCGTGGGCTACTAAGACGTTTTCAGCCTCAATTTTATAAAATTGAGCCATGGCGCCAACTGCTTTGCCGCTCAAATTCATAAAGGTTGTAGGAATCAGCAAGCGTACATCGTCAGCGCCAAAAAATATGTGTGCGGACAAGCCAAAAAATCGACTTTCGGGGGCAAGGCTAACGCTGTGTTGAGCGGCTAATTCGGTAACAAAAGCGGCACCCGCATTATGACGAGTATTTGCATATTCGGTACCAGGATTACCTAGGCCTACAATTAACTTAATCGGGTTGTTCAAGGGCGTCTCACTTTAATGACCAGTAAAATCTAGTTTAATCGATACTTGAGGATAGTTGGAGTGCTGCGAAGCGCTTAGCGAGATTTAACAGGGTATGGAAAGGACAATATCGAAGAGGTGGCGCAAGTAATAAAGGGTTAATAAGCCTGCCATCGAACAGAATACTAGCGATGGCAGGCTTTACTTCAAAAGTCGATTACTCGGCGCTACCATCAGCGGCGGCTTCAGCTTCGTCGGTGCTCACACCCTTGGGCTTATGAATAGAGACGACAGGAAGATCGTGATCTTCACCGTGGATCAATGCTACAGATTCAACACCTTTGGGTAACACTATGTCAGAGATATGCAAAATGTCATCTAGCTTAAGAGTGGCGATATCTACTTCGATAAACTCGGGAAGGTCGGCGGGCAGACAGCTGACTTCAATGTCAGTCATAGTGTGAGAGACGATACCACCCTGTGTTTTAACACCGACACAGCTGTCTTCATTAATGAAGTGAAGAGGTACACGAGTCGTTAGCTTTTGGTTTTTCGACACGCGTAAAAAATCTGCGTGCATAATTAGGTGCTTAGCGGGATGACGCTGAAGATCTTTCAAAATAACGTCTTGCGCTTCTCCGTCCACATCTAGAGTTACGATGTGCGAGTAAAAAGCTTCATTTTCTAAGTGCTTCAGAAAATCTTTACTAATTATCGAGATGCTTTGTGGTTCGTTAGAGCCACCGTAAATCACGGATGGCACTAAGCCTTGATGACGAAGGCGGCGGCTCGCACCTTTCCCTTTGTCTTCACGGTTTGTAGCATGTAATACAAAGTCTTGATTTGACATTGTAGATGTCCTCATTTGAACAGCTGTAATTTGCGACCATTACAACCATTGTTACTAGTATCTATTGCAAGGGCTAAATGCTTAGCTTAAGCAATAGGGTTTTCTAAAGCGAATGTTTAATTAAATCTTTAAACCGATGTTTAGTTAAACATTGCACTAAGAGATTCTTCATTGTTGAGTCGTCTAATGGCTTCCGACATCGACGTAGCCAGGCTCAACTGTCTTATCTTGCTACATCCACGAGCTTCTTTGCTCAGTGGAATTGAGTCGGTGACGACAAGCTCGTCGATTTCAGAGCCATCGATGTTTTCAATGGCTTTGCCAGAGAGTACCGGGTGCGTCGCATAGGCCACAACCTTAACTGCGCCATAGTCTTTAAGGGCTTTAGAGGCACCACAAAGCGTGCCGGCAGTGTCAACCATATCATCAACCAAGACACAGACTTTACCGGTAACCTCACCGATGAGATTCATAACTTCGGCGGTATTGGCCTTAGAGCGACGTTTGTCGATGATTGCCAGATCAATATCAAGGTGCTTGGCCACTGCACGTGCGCGCACAACCCCACCAATATCGGGTGACACAACTACAAGGTTTTCGTATGTCTGCGCGTTGATATCATTGATTAAAATTGGCGTGCCGTAAATGTTGTCGACGGGTACGTCAAAGAAACCCTGAATTTGCTCTGCGTGTAAGTCCAATGTCAGCACGCGATCGATGCCGGCATTAACCATCATGTCGGCAACAACCTTAGCCGTAATGGGTACGCGCGCAGAGCGCACTCGGCGATCTTGTCGAGCATAGCCAAAGTATGGCACAACCGCAGTAATGCGGCCGGCCGACGCACGACGAAGGGCATCGACCAGAATAATTAATTCCATTAAGTTGCGATGGGTTGGCGCGCAGGTGGATTGCACGACAAACACATCTCGTCCACGAACATTTTCGTTGATCTCAATAGAGATCTCGCCATCCGAGAACTGCCCAACTGATGCATCACCAAGGCGCATGCCCAGCTTTCTAACGATGCTCTCGGCAAGTGCCGGATTGGCAGTACCAGTGAATACCATAAAATCTGACACGATTAGATACCTTAAATGCTGATCTGGGAGAGTTTGAGGATTACTGCTAATGGATATTGATAATAAATGGCTGGGGTGGGAGGGTTTGAACCTCCGCATGGCGGGATCAAAACCCGCTGCCTTACCACTTGGCTACACCCCAATAAACTATCTAACAACTCAGCGTTTGAGAGCTAAGTCTTAGTAAAACTACATAACGACTGCTACTTAGTAATAACAGCTCAAAGTTATTATTTGAGAACTTTAATAATGCAGATGAGACTAGCGCCTGCAAGATTTTTAAATTTACTGATGGGCTAACAAAGACAATATAGGTGATCGGTTAATGCCTTTAGCTACAAAGCACGTCCAAGCACTGTCTTTCGCTAGCGTCGACGCTTTATTTAAAAGCGCATTTGCATCACTCTCATTAGAGAAGGCGGCAAACACACAGGCGCCTGTTCCTGTGAGCCTAGCATCCGAGAATTTACTCAGCCAATCGATAGCCTTGCTTACCTCTGGGTACTCTTGGCAAACGACATTTTGGCAATCATTTTTGCCGCCCTGCTCAAAGAAGAGCGCTACTTTAATGGCGGGGGTGTCTCTTGTCAATTCTTCTCTTGAAAAAATATCTAACGTCGACACATGGCAGTTGGGCTTAATGACTAAATACCACTGTTGGGCTAGCTCAATAGGCTGCAACTTTTCCCCGATACCTTCAGCCCAGGCACTATAGCCGTTGATAAAAACCGGTACATCTGCCCCGAGTTGAACACCTATACTGCACAGCTCGTCACTATTGAGCCCCGCCTGCCATAAATGATTTAAGGCAACGAGTGTTGTCGCTGCATTAGAGCTGCCACCGCCCAGGCCGCCGCCAATGGGTAACTTTTTGTCGAGTTGAATATCGATACCCGACAACGCGCTCGCATTTAATGTCGCAGACTTGGCGAGTATATAAGTCTTAAGGGCAAGTGCCGCTTTGATAATCAGATTGTCATCATGGGCGACGCCAGCTATTGCCGGCGTCAAGGTAATTGCAGTGTCGTCGCGTCGAGAAAAGTGCAGTGTGTCGCTGTAGTCCAGCAGCTGAAAGAGTGTCTGCAGCTCGTGATAACCATCTTTACGGCGACCGGTGATGTGCAAAAAAAGGTTAAGCTTGGCTGGTGAGAGCAGCGATAAAGTCATTGTTCAGATCTAGTTGTAAAGGGCTAGCGGCAGCGTGCCGTTGTGTATGAGCCTACAGCAACGGTACAACCGCTGTCACTGGCCACTCTAAGTGCTTGTTGTCCGTCTCGATTACAGTATTGTCCACTCACGAATAATTAATGTAAGCCTTGTCTGTTGAGTGTCGGCGTTGTTATCGCTGTAGTTTTGTTGTGTGGATCTTGTCGACAGATGTGTAGCTTTGACTCGACCTGGTAACACCCAGTTATCAACCAACTTATAGCGACTGTATGCCAGGGCCCATCCAGACTGTTCAAAGCCACTGAGCGTGTTCAGCGCTGCATCAAAACGAATGTTGGTGACGGCTTGCTTGGGGTTAGCGGTTGCAACCACCCAGTGCACAAAACTATCAAAGGGTAGTGTCCAGCCAAAGGTGTCAAAAACTAACTCATCGACATTGTTTGAACGCAGGCTCGCTCGCCCAGGCCGCTGTATTTTGGCATTGTATTGCGAGCCACTAATAACCGCATTACCTTGGCCGAGGGGCCCCTGCACTTTTATAATAAAGGTGTCGCCCGTTTGCTGCCAATTGAGGGTGACACTGCCATTTTGTTGCGGTGAACTGATTCCCAACTTGGCGCTAATGTGCCAGGCGAGTGGCGGTGGCTTAATTGGTTGAACAGCGCCAATGGTGTAGTTAGCATTTTTGCTACCGAAGCTTGTGCAGCTTGTTATCAATAATAAAAGGCTACTAATTAATAAAAACCGCACTGAGTTTTGTAGCTTGAGGCGGCGCTTAAAGTCGTTGCGAACAGCGACCCTAAATATTGGCGGCGACCACACAATAATGCTAGGGCTGCGCATTGAGTCTGCGCATTGTCTCTAGTATTTTTGTGTCCTCTAGGTTTTCAGCTAAATTTTTGTTCCATATCGCTAGGGCTTCTTGTCGATTGCCATTAACCCACAGTGCTTCTCCTAAATGTGCAGCGACTTCAGGATCTGGAAACTGTTCAAATGCTTTGCGCAGAAAGAAAATCGCCTCCTCTACACGCTGTAGCTTAAACAAAACCCAACCCATGCTGTCGAGAATAGCAGAGTCCTTCGGTTCGATAAGCAGCGCCGCACTGATTAAATCAAAGGCCTCTTGGTAACGTTCCGTGCGAATTGTCAAAAAGTAACCTAGCGCATTTAAGATCGCGGAATTTTCAGGCTCTAAAGTTAGGCCGCGGCGCAAATCCGCCTCCATTAAGTCGAGGCGATCTGTTTTTTCATAAAGACTTGAGCGTTTGTAGAGTAGGCTAACGTTGTTAGGAAACTCTGCAATAGCTATATCCAACACATCGATAGCGATTTGAGTCATAGCTTGTTCGTCTAAAATGTTGGCTTCAGCGTTGAAAAATTGTGCTCTAAGGCTGGGCGACTTGTCCCGCAGTGCTCGTAGATGACTGCGTGCATCCTCGAGCTCGCCTAGATTAGCCATTAAGCGGGCCGCCTGCGAGTTAGCGGCAACAAAATCATCGCCTGTGCTCACGGCCAGGTAGTAATTAATGGCGGTTGTCGGGTCTTTTTGCAGCTCGGCCAGATTACCTAGATAAAAGTTAATTGTGTTAGGGCGATACTTTTTATCGAGTAGTTCTATCAATGTTTGTTGGGCGTCGTCCAATTCGCGCAGCTCTAAGGCAATAATAGCTTTAGAAAATTTTATATCTAAGTTTCCGGGAGCGCTATTAGACAACACGGTAAACTCTTTGTAGGCGGCGTTAATGTCAGTCTGTGCCAGAGTGCGTGCGTAGAGTAATCTCATGCGTGCATTGTTGGGTGTTTTATCTAATTGAATATTAAGCTTTTCTAATGCTTCTGCAAACGCACCGTCTGCATTTAACAGATTGATCTCTTGTCGTGCCGCGGGTAGATAATCCGCATCTGCGGTAAGCGCTCTTCGCACAATGCCTAGCGCCTTCTCAGTGTCTTTTTTAGCTTCATACAAGACACTGAGGGCTACCTTAATAGGGGTCAGTGTTGGGTAGCGTGAATCAAGCAAATGATAGCGCTCTATAAGCTTGTCGCGGGTATCGGCATCAGTGGTTCGACTAAAGTTTGCAATAGTTTCCAAAATCGCTGCACGTTGTTTGATATTGGGTGTTTTAGCGTGTACGTGGGGGTGGGCTTGATCTTCCTTAGGTTTTGGCTGCACGTCAGACGCGCTGTCGACGTTCTGTGCTTCAGTCAGTACCGCCAAGATACGCTCAGCGCTATCGAGTGCTTTTAGCGGTTGGCGAGTTTCTATGTGCGCGGCGGCAATGATGCTGTGCGCCTCTATGTCGTCGGGTGCCTTTGTCAGCCAAAGCTCACCCATGTTGAGTGTCTGCCGGCTGTCCCTAAAATATTGCGCGAGTCTGGTAGCTCGAGCAATAACGCCAACATCACCGGTGGTCTTGGCCGCCTTGACATACTGTTTAAGCGTAACGCTAAACTGCTGGCGACTGGCGGCCATCTCGGCGGTTAACAGCATGTAGAGCACATCGCTAGAAAACTGACCAGATTTAGTCGCATTCGTCGCGGGTATGTCGAGTATGTTGCCCGCATCAGTGGCCAGCGTGCCTTCAGCGTTAATGACGCTAGTGGGAGCATTGTTGCTGGGCCCTAGGTCGGTGTCGACGCTTTGGGATTGAGTGTTTATATCAGTTAAGACACTACAAGATTGCAGTACAAATAACAGAGTAAAACAAGCGATAAACTGATTTCTCATAAAACAGATAAAACTCCATTAAAAACAACAGCGATGATGTCAGCATAGCGACATCCTAGTATAACTTGTCAGTTTAATTAAAGCTAAGCACAGCTTGAGCCGGATAATTAAGTCAGATCCAGAGTCGTATTATTTCAACAATTGTTACCGTATTACTGAAATAATGCGGCTCTGGATCTGTTAAAGCAGCTGTACACACCTTAATATTTTAGGCGCCGTCTTGTCGAGGTGTAAAATGCCTCATAAAAACGCAAGTTGTAGTGAAACCCACGGCATAATATAAAACCATGCAAAACTTAATATAAGCGCATCCTTGCTATTGTTGTGAGGGTTGCGGACAATACGATCTCATCCCAGCATCCTTTAGTTTCCATGATTCCTTTGTTTGTTATAGGCCTTAACCACGAGACTGCGACAATTGATTTGCGTGAGCAAGTGACTTTTGCTCCCGAGTCGGTGGTGCCCGCGCTACAAGACATTGTGCGTCTTACTCGTGCCAAAGAAGCTGCGATCTTATCGACCTGTAATCGCACAGAAATTTATTTTTCGGGACAACAATCCAAGACTAATGCTCTTGAGCAAGTCCAACTGTCGGCAACCGAGTTGCTTAATTGGTTTGCTCAATACCACGGGCTCGATGTCGGCGAGTTATCAAAACACTGTTATGTCCATAAAGGCAGTGAGGCTATGGTGCACATGATGCGAGTTGCCTGTGGTTTAGATTCTATGGTGCTTGGTGAACCTCAGATATTGGGGCAGATGAAATCTAGCTACGCTGTCGCCATAGAGGCGAAGGTGTTAGGTAGTGAACTTCACAGTATTTTTCAGCGCGTGTTCAGTGTTGCCAAGCAAGTGCGCACCGAAACGGCCATTGGGCGCAATCCAGTTTCTGTCGCCTATGCCGCCGTAAACCTAGCGCAGCGTATTTTTTCAAATTTAAAAAACGATACCGCTTTACTTATTGGAGCAGGTGAAACCATCGATTTAGTGGCGCGACACTTGAAAGAACAGGGTGTCTCGAAAATGTTGTTTGCCAACCGTACGCTTGAGCGTGCTCAAAAACTAGCGGATGAATTTGGCGCCAAAGCCATCTTGTTGGCTGACATACCCGAGTACTTAGTTAGCGCGGATATCGTTATTTCATCGACGGCCAGTCAGTTGCCAATACTCGGTAAAGGTGCGGTTGAGTCTGCTCTTAAACTGCGTAAGCATAAGCCTTTTTTTATGGTTGATATCGCAGTGCCACGCGATATAGAGCCTGAGGTCGGCAACTTGGACGATGTCTATTTATACACCGTCGATGATTTGCATGATGTCATCGACGAGAACAAGCAGTCACGAGAAATTGCGGCGCAACAGGCGCATGTCATTGTTGAAAATAATGTTAGCGAGTTTTTTAAAGAGCAGCGTGCGCGACATTCAGTAGAGACGATTAAGTCTTATCGTCAATACGCAGGGCAGCTTAGCGAAGAGGTTCTACAAAAATCGCTGCGAGATTTACACAACGGTGCCGA
>JBLIME010000116.1:0-8479 GCA_047638515.1 Pseudohongiellaceae bacterium | reverse complement strand
CACAGACCGTAAAGGCCAAAAAGTTCAGGGGGAAGTCTCTGGGTCAACCGTTGCTATTGCTAAAGCGCAATTGATAAAGCAAGGTGTGCGCACGAAGATCGTGCGTAAAAAATCGAAACCCATGTTTACGAGTAATAAAAAAATCAAACCTATGGACATTGCTATTTTCACGCGACAAATGGCAACCATGATGCGTGCTGGCGTACCCTTAGTGCAAAGCTTTGATATTGTATCTGACGGGGTGGATAACCCGTCATTAAAAGAACTTATTCAACAGATTCGTAGTGATGTTGCAGCGGGCGGGGGCTTTGCGCCCGCATTGCGTAAACACCCGCGTTATTTTGATGATTTGTTTTGTAGCCTAGTGGACGCCGGCGAGCAATCGGGCTCACTTGAGGCCCTGCTTGACCGCATCGCCATTTACAAAGAAAAAACTGAGCTCTTAAAATCTAAAATTAAAAAAGCCCTCACCTATCCTATCGCCGTGGTTGTGATTGCACTCATCGTAACTGCTATCTTATTAATTAAGGTTGTGCCCCAATTTGCAGACACTTTTGCAAACTTTGGAGCAGACTTACCTGCCTTTACTTTGTTTGTGTTGGCTATTTCTGAGTTTGTTCAAAAAGCATGGTTTATTATACTTGCCGGCCTAGTAGGCGGAATATTTTTGATAAAAGAACTTCATCACCGCTCAACAAAATTCCGTAATTTAATGGATAGAACGTCTCTAAAAATTCCTCTAGTCGGCAAAGTCCTCTACAATTCTATTTGTGCACGTTTTGCACGCACTCTGTCGACGACCTTCGCCGCTGGCGTACCATTAATTGAGTCACTCGAGTCTGTCGCTGGCGCTACAGGTAATATAATTTATGAACGTGCAGTGCTCGATATTCGTGATAATGTCTCTACGGGTATTCAATTGAATCAAGCCATGCGGTCAACTGGTTTGTTTCCGAGCATGATGCTGCAAATGACCGCTATTGGCGAGGAATCGGGCTCTCTTGACGCAATGCTCGATAAGGTCGCTAGTTACCATGAAGACGAGGTTGATAATATGGTCGATAATTTGACTACCCTGCTAGAGCCTTTAATAATGTCTGTACTTGGTGTTCTTGTTGGTGGCTTACTGATTGCCATGTACCTGCCGATCTTCCAGCTAGGTGCTGTTGTCGGCTAAATCAACCCTTGTAAAAGTAGAACTCTGTGGCAGAAAACGGATTGCAATCAACTTTTATGACTTGCAAGGCTTGAAGGCAATCAGACATTCGCGGCCTCTCTCAAATAATAAAATCCAACCCGAAAAAAAGTTCAAACTAGACCCTTTCTACTCAGACTAGACAAAAAATAATTATGATTGAATCTATGACCAGCAACCTAGAACTGTTATCGGGTTTGCCTTTGTTTTATTACTCCTTTATTTTTATCTTCAGCTTATTAGTAGGCAGCTTTTTAAATGTTGTTATTCTACGCATACCTAAAATTTTACAGCAAAGTTATAAAGACGAGTGTATTGAGATACTGGAATTAACCGAGCTAACAAAAAATAATCAAGACAAGCCCATCGAGCTGCCGGACCAGCAAGAAAAAATCTCGCTATCATACCCGCCGTCTACCTGCCCTAAATGCCATACAAAAATTAAGCCTTGGCATAATATTCCCATCATTAGTTACTTTTTATTGTTGAAAGGTAGATGTTATAGCTGTGGCAACCCGATTAGTCTTCGCTACCCATTGATAGAACTTATCACCGCCTTACTATCCGTATTAACCATCTACTTGCTGGGATTTTCGGGTACGGGATTACTGGCATTACTATTGTTATGGACGCTAACGGCTCTTACGATGATCGATGTCGACACTTTTTTATTGCCCGATGACTTAACCTTGCCCCTGCTGTGGCTAGGGTTGATTATCAATAGCTTTGGTGTGTATACCGACCTCTCAAGTGCTTTGTGGGGTGCAATTGTGGGATATAGCTCTCTTTGGAGCGTGTTTTGGTTATTTAAACTAGTAACGGGCAAGGACGGCATGGGCTACGGTGATTTTAAATTACTAGCCGCATTAGGTGCCTGGATGGGCTGGCAGTTTATCCCGCTGATTGTTATCCTGTCGTCCTTTGTTGGTGCTGTTATTGGCATTGCAGGAATACTCATTTTAGGACGCGATAAAAATATACCAATCCCCTTTGGCCCGTATTTAGCAATAGCAGGCTGGATTAGCTTTTTATGGGGTGAGCAACTTATCAACTATTATTTGACGAGTATTTTATAGCGAGTAGTATGTAGTCACCGTATGAATTTGTTGTCAAAAACTAACAGTTTGAATTTTCTTGATATACCTTCTCGTTAAAACGATGCAGTTAAGACTGTGCAGTTAAAACTATCTTGTTGAAATTGTGTTGTTAAATTTTGCCTCTAAAAATAGTTATTAACACTATGATCGCGTGTTTATTTATATATATTAGCTTCTTATCTTCAGTCACCTCTAACGGGGTGTTGCCTTTAAGTACTTAAAATAGGTTGTCGTCACTATGCCCTTTATTGTTGGTGTTACCGGTGGTATTGGCAGTGGAAAATCAGTGGTCACCGATCATTTTTCCTCTTTGGGTATTCACATTGTTGACGCTGATATTATTGCGCATCAACTAGTCTCTCGAGGCTCGCCAATATTAGTAACCATCAAAAAACATTTTGGCAGTGAAATTTTGTTAGATCCCGATGAGTCAAATGTCGCTGAATTGAATCGAGTGAAGTTGCGCGACATCATCTTTAATGATCCGCAAGAAAAAAAATGGTTAGAGGATTTGTTACATCCTCTCATTAGAAAACAAATACGCACCGAGCTTTTAGTGGCTAAACCACCCTATGCAATATTATCAGCTCCCTTATTGTTTGAGAAGAATTTACAGCTAGAGGTCGACCGTGTGCTAGTGATAGATTGTAGCGAGTCATTGCAGCATAAGCGCGCGTCGCTTCGAGACAACAGCAACAGCGAAATGATTGAAAAAATCATGCAACAACAACTCGATAGAAATACACGCTTAGCACGTGCAGATGATGTGATTGAAAATAATGGCTCTTTGGCTGACGTTAAACAATCGGTTGAACACTATCACCATCAACTCGCTAGTCATCTGCCTTAATTGCGTTGGCTATAACTTCACCCGTATTCAGAAAAGAAAAAATGTCGGAATCAGAAAAAGTACTAACACTAAATTGCCCTACCTGTAAAAAAATAGTGATGTGGACCAATGAGTTTCCACACCGACCGTTTTGCAGCCATCGCTGTCAATTAATTGATCTAGGTGAGTGGGCTAGCGAGTCTTACCGAGTACCCGTGGCGGAGGGGAAAGAACCCGACGAGTGGGAATAAGAATGGAATAGGCAAGTAAGTGGTGTGACAACTTAAACAGCTGCTAGTTGAAGACTGTTGTTTAAGTTGTATCTTAGGCTCTTTAATTGAAAACTGCATATTTTCATGCTTATATTCCGATCTTACCGTAGACTTTTTATAGTAGGCCCCCTCACATTAGAGCTTCTATATATAGAGGCTTTTAGAGAAAGGTGTAGAGATGTTTTTAAGGGCGAGAGTCGTATGTTCTAAATCTCAGTCTCTGGCGTTTAATAACCTGAAAACCGGAGCTATACTCTAGAACTTGGATCTATTCAGCGACTATCTTCTAAGTTGCTAATGTTGACGATTAATAGTGATTCTTTTCTGAAAGTAGTTTACTAATAATTTCTTGATTAGCCTCTGGAAAAGCATACTTCTGTAAATGAGCCAAGGCGACCCACTTCACTTCTTGCCCTTCTAAACCGATAATTTCACTGGCACCTGCATAATCAAAGCATCGGCTTATCCAAATATCCAAGAACACATTTTTATCTGCATATTGGTGGTAAATTTCCATAAATGAATCGGCTTGCTTAACAACAATGCCAACTTCTTCTTTCAGCTCACGGATCAGAGCAGTATAGGCTGACTCATTTGCCTCAACTTTACCGCCAGGAAACTCCCACAGACCGCCTTGATGGACATGGTCTGGGCGCTTAGCAATTAACAACTGCTTGTGACTATTAAAGATAAGACCGACAACGACATGTATAAATGGTGATGTAATCATAATTTAGGCCTTAATCAAAACGACAACTTTAAGCGGATTAACGCCTGGAACAACACCATCAGGTCCGATACTCAGCATTAATTGTAATATATTCATGAGACAGATCCGTTGTCCATATCGTCTCGCTGATGCTACCTCGACCAAGACACACACGTAAAAGAATTTCATCTTTTAGCATCACCGCCTGCCCTGCATCTTCGCTATAACTCGGGGCACGGCCGCCGTTTTCGACGATTAATACATCATCTAGGTAAACTCGAACCTTGTCGACATTCAAGCCCTCAATACCTGCATAACCGATAGCAGCAACAATTCTACCCCAATTAGCGTCAGAGGCAAAAAGCGCGGTCTTTACCAGTGGAGAATGGGCGATAGCGTAAGCTACTTTTAAGCTTTCAGCAGAACTTGCGCCCTCCTCCACGCGAATCGTCACAAATTTTGTAGCGCCCTCACCATCTCGGACAATTTTTTGTGCAAGCTCTGTTAATATCTCAACAACAGAGTGCTTAAAAGTTAAGTAATGCGGTGAGTTTTTATCGATAATATTAATAGCTGATGTGCCTGCGGCCATTAACAGACAACTATCATTTGTCGATGTATCGCCGTCAATCGTTATACGGTTAAACGACAAATTCACTGCCTCTATTAATATATCTTGTAGCAGTTGTTTATCGACACAGGCGTTAGTCACAATATAGGCAAGCATCGTCGCCATATTAGGATTAATCATTCCCGAGCCTTTAGCAATACCATTGATAATTAAGGGATCATTACAATCATCAAGCGCCAGCGAGGTACTGACACCTTTTGGGCAGGTATCAGTAGTCATAATACCTCTAGCCGCTAGATGCCAATGATTTTCTGCTAGATTCTCAAATAGCTCTGGAATAGACTTTTCAATTTTGTCTACTGGTAGTGCCTCGCCAATAACACCCGTCGAAAAAGGTAAGATCAACTTATAATCGACATCTGCGTGGTGTGCAACAGCCCTGCAAGTGGCTAAGGCTGCCTGTATACCCAGGTCGCCGGTACACGCATTGGCATTACCCGAATTAATAATAAGATAACGACTCTGACTAGAATAGGCAGCGTGTTGCCTACATAGTGATACAGGCGCGGCACAATAAGCATTTTTAGTATAGACACCGGCGACGTTAGCCTTAACAGGTAATTCAATTAGCACTAAATCTAAACGTTTATCATCACTAGTCGACCTCTTGATCCCCGCGCTTACTGCGCTTAGTTGCACGCCTGCAATTGGCATCATTTCTGGAAAGCTAAGGTTACCAACCGGCATAATTATTAAACTCTTTGTGGAATACAGTCAATTTTGAAATCCTAATTTGCAAAGTGAAGCTAGAAGCTTTGAGGGTTGCGCAACAAGGCCTGTGCTACAGCTATATTAAACTCTTACTAAACTTGGATGCGCCCATAAAAGTCAGGGCGCTTTATGCGCGCACTCGATTGCTTTTCAATTCACTTTACTTTACTTAAGCAGGGCTATGTCAACTTAGCCGGATTCGGCGGGCACTCTCATAAAATCATTTTAGTTTACCGTGACATTGCTTGTACTTTTTACCCGAGCCACATGGACAAACTTCATTTCTGCCTACCTTTTTCTCGCCGCGAACAAATTGTGAAACGTGGGGCTCTTGATTCTCAGAAGTATCGACGGCCTCTTGCAAAAGCGAGGTTTGAGCATGCTCTAATCTCATATCTTGCTCTTGCTTAATGCGGCGATCCTCTTCCATCGCTTCCATATCAGCTTCAGATACAGGTTCTACGCGAGCGAGAATTCGGATTGTCTCTGTTTTAATCGTTTCTAGTAAGGATTGGAACAGCTCAAAAGATTCACGCTTATACTCTTGCTGTGGGTTTTTTTGAGCATAGCTGCGTAGACCAATACCTTGACGTAAATGATCCATAGCTAACAGGTGCTCCTTCCATTGCATGTCGAGAATCTGCAACATCACTTGTTTTTCAATTTCTATAAGTACGGGATCAAGACGCTCACATTTTTTGTCATAGGTAACCTGCACACTTGCGATAATTTTTTCGCGCAATGATTCTTCATGAAGGCTTTCATCATCGTTAAGCCACTGCTGTATGGGTATCTCTGCGTCGTATTCCTTAAGTAGGTACTGTTCTAGACCCGTAATATCCCATTGTTCTTCAATACTTTGTATAGGGATATAGCCACCAACCGTATCAGTCACAACATCGTGACGAATATTGGTAATAATGTCGCGAATAGAATCGGCCTCGAGTAGGTCATTGCGTTGTGTGTAAATAACTTGGCGCTGATCATTGGAGACATTATCGAATTCTAATAATTGTTTACGTATATCGAAATTACGTCCTTCTACTTTGCGTTGAGCTTTTTCGATAGCATTCGTTACCATCTTATGCTCGATGGCCTCACCGCGATCCATACCCAGAGATTGCATAAAAGAGCGCACGCGATCAGACATAAAGATACGCATTAAGTTATCTTCCATTGAAAGATAAAATCGCGATAATCCGGGATCACCTTGACGACCAGCACGGCCCCGCAACTGATTATCGATACGACGCGACTCGTGGCGCTCGGTACCCAATATGTGGAGGCCACCAGCATCGAGAACTAGTTGGTGGCGTATTGCCCAATCACTTTTTACTTTTTCTATTTCCGCTTCTGTGGGATTGCTTAGCTCGGCAAGCTCCGCTTCTAAATTTCCACCCAAAACAATATCAGTACCACGACCCGCCATATTGGTAGCAATAGTGACGGCCTTAGGGCGTCCTGCTTGCGCAATAATCTCGGCCTCTTTTTCATGAAATTTTGCATTTAGTACCTTGTGCTCAATCCCGTCTTTATTAAGCCGCTTCGATAATTCTTCCGAGGAGTCAACCGATGCTGTACCCACAAGAATAGGTACATTCTGTTGCTGGTACTTCACAATATCTACCGCAATTGCATCATACTTATCGCCAATCGATAAATAAATTAAGTCGTTTAAATCTTTGCGATTAACGTTAGCATTTGTAGGTATGACAACAACATCTAAATTATATGTTTGTCGAAATTCAAAAGCCTCAGTATCAGCGGTGCCAGTCATACCCGAAAGCTTTGGGTAAAGGCGGAAATAGTTTTGGAAGGTAGTGGAAGCTAATGTTTGTGATTCATTTTGAATAATGACATTTTCTTTTGCTTCAATAGCTTGATGCAGGCCCTCTGACATTCTTCGACCCGGCATGGTTCGACCGGTGTGCTCATCGATTAATAAAATCTCACCCTCTTGAACAATATAATGCACATCGCTCACAAACAAGGAATGTGCCCTTAATGCGGCATGGACATGATGCAAAAGATTTAAGTTAGTTGAAGCATAGAGACTGTCGTTGCCATCCAGTAAATTCATCTTTACTAAAAGCTCTTCTACTTTTTGATGGCCCTGTTCGGTTAACTCAACTTGACGCTGCTTTTCGTCAATGGAGAAATCACCTTTTATCTCTACTTTATCTTCACCTTTTTTGAACGTTGTATCGACGGCATGGCCCTCAAGACTAGGGATTACTTTATTTATCTTTGTATAAAGCACCGCATTATTCTCGACCTGACCCGAGATAACTAATGGCGTTCGCGCCTCATCGATTAGAATAGAATCGACCTCGTCAATAATTGCGAACGACAGGGTACGCTGTACTCGCTGCTCTTTAGAAAAAGCCATGTTATCTCGAAGATAATCAAAGCCAAACTCATTATTAGTACCGTAAGTGATATCTGACGCATAGGCATTTTTCTTGTCGTCATGTTCCTGCATACTTTGGATAACACCAACACTCATTCCTAAAAACTCAAAGACAGGTCGCATCCAATTTGCGTCGCGACTAGCAAGATAATCATTAACGGTAACAACGTGCACGTTGCCGACTAGTGCATTCAGATAGGCAGGCAATGTCGCCACCAGTGTTTTACCCTCACCAGTACGCATTTCGGCAATTCTGCCCTCGTGCAGAGTAATACCGCCGATTATTTGAACATCAAAATGGCGTAACCCAATACTGCGCCTAGAAGCCTCGCGCACACATGCAAAAGCTTCTGCCAGAAGCCCATCCAATGTCTCTCCCGCTTCAAGTCGCTGCCTAAACTCGACTGTTTTTGCTTTTAGATCCGTGTCACTTAGCTTTTCTATCAACGGCTCTAGCGCATTGACTTCATTTGCTAACTTACCCATACGTTTTAATTCGCGGCCATTTTTTGAGCCGAAAACAGCCTTAAACACTTTATTTAACATAAATATCCAAATATATATTTTTGATGGTAGATAATAAATTATTGTTCGTAATTAACTGACTAGTGAATCGACTAGCTTT
>JBLIME010000115.1:0-8521 GCA_047638515.1 Pseudohongiellaceae bacterium | reverse complement strand
GTGGGATCAAAGCCTTTCCAGCCAGCACCGGGCAGATACACTTCAACCCAAGCATGAGTTGCACCAAAATTTTGTGCGTTGGGCGGAGAGTGAAGATAACCACTGACAAAACGCGCAGCAAAGCCCAGACAGCGAGCAGCCTCGATAAGCATTAAAGAGAAATCACGACAAGAGCCGCTAGTTAGTCTTAGAGTGTCGCTGACAGATTGCACACCAGGCTCGTCGCGAATAGTGTATGTAAAGGTATTATAGATTGCCCGACACAGACGCTCCAGCAGAACGTATGTTTGAATGATTTCATCTTGCGTCCAAACGGTGGCTATCCAGTTACTAAGGAGATCGCAGGTAATTTTTAACGGCAAAACACGATACGGCTCTAGTAGATTACCATCGGTCATCGTGTAGATAAAGACACCGGTCTGCGGATAGATGAACGCATACTCCTCAAGAATAAAATCAAAAGGGTTATCGCTGTACTGCTGAATAATCGCATCGCTTTCTATCGACAGAGATTGCGTCGTTAAAGCTAAATTAGCAATACCAATCGAATTATCTTCAACATCTTTTTGCCAGCGTAAAGGTAGCTGAGGGTCGAGCAGCAGGCTAAATGACTCGACTCGACACTCGCGACTTTCGCGCGGATAGATCCTAAAGCTATGCTGTCCAAGTATCACAGGGTTCGAGAAATGATAGTAGGTCCGATGGATAATTTGAAATCGCTGCATAGTATTAAGCCTAGCTAAAATGAAAGAAGTAAGCTCTAAAGTGGCTGAGATCTAGTTAGTTAGCCCCAATTTAAGGGCTACATCTAGAAATCAGTAATCGCTAAGTACTAACATAACGAGTTTAATTAAAGTGCTACGCCTTTGTGTATCAATAGTTATTATCTATTTTACCAGTCTTTTAAAGATCAAAAAAAATTTAGCCGTCTTTTGAAGCCATTGAATATGCCATGATTAGCATTACAAACTAAGGATCTACTTTATAAAGGCGCGGGCATTATCGTCTTTATCTGTGATGACCTTTCAAGCTTAAAAAATTTTCAAATTAAAAGAAAAAACCGACCAAATCATAACACCCGGCACTAAAAGGAGTTGGCTTAAAAATAATAAATATTATCAAACTCGATATAGACAACAACGCGACCGCCCCAAACCCCCGAAGAAATCCTGATTAGCAAAATAAAGGGCTAGATACGTGTTTTTTTCATGCCGGCCCCCTGGGGATCGACAAATCGACAAGCCAAATCGGCAAGGTCACTTGTCAATAGAAATAGATATCTATAGGTATCATTAGTCGGCAATACTGGATAGTTAGATAATGCTAGCAGTGACTTTAAGTTAAGCTTCTTTGTAGTAGTAACAATAATTTGTTGGTGCCTACACAGAACCGCTAAATTTAATGGCGCACATACACATACAAGTATAAGAGAACCCACTGAATGTCTATTTTATATGATGTTGTTTGATTGTTATAATACCAGTAATGATTAAACAGTATTTATCAGTAAAGTGTTAACTGCTGTAATTCTTTGAATTGTAACCTCCCAAACAAATTTCATTAACAGTACTCACAAGCAACATTAATAAGAAGATCTAAATTATTGATATTTATGTTATTTATTTTTTTTACTTAAAAACTCAATGAATGCTCTAATTTAACGAGCACACAGAATAATTATTTTGAAGGTGCGCAAACTACTCCATTACTCTGACGACAAGATGCTAAGACCCCATAAAACCCAAAGTCGCCTGGAGTGGAGTTAAGAAACAAATTTCGATTGAGATCGACAGTAAGAGTATCGCTGGAAATAAAGTTGCCAAAAAAATCATTGATAGAGCTGTGGTCAAACGAGGACCATACTGGCAATTGAGTGGGTAACAGAACTGATGGGGTCTGAGTCAGCGCCTAAATCGTATTAACCATAAGTTCAGTACGTCTATTAAATCACCAAGACTTTAGAGCCTTGCAAAGTAGCAATACAATTCTATGAAAATCACCCGCACATTTGTGGTACCAATCATTATTATTGGCCTTGGCGCTGCTGGTTTCGCCTTGCTCGCATCAATGCGGCAACCTCCGGAACAAAAAGCCGAAATTGACAGAACACCCCTCGTCGATGTCTATGTGATCGAAACTCAGCCCTATCAGCTTGTGGTTGACTCTCAGGGAGTCAGTGAACCTCTCAGTCGAACCCAGCTTATAGCCAATGTGAGTGGCGTTGTAGTTTCATATAATGCTGCTTTTACTGCAGGTGGCATGGTCACGCGGGGTGAGGTTCTGGTTGAAATCGAGAAACTCGATTATCTCAGTGCCTTAAAGTCTGCTGAAGCCAATCTTGCACGAGCCAAAGCGGGCTTCTCAGAAGAGCAAGCTCGCGCTCAAATTGCAGCAGACGAGTGGGCACGCGAGGGGCGCACTAAGACTGCACCACTATTGGGCCTTCGTAAACCACAACTAGCTCGCGAAAAAGCCAACGTTGCCTCAGCTGAGGCAGAACTCGACACTGCTAAACGCGATCTTCAGCGCACCACTATAGTTGCGCCCTATAACGCCATTGTGGCTCAGCGCAACATAGATATAGGTCAACTGGTTGCTGCTAACAATAGCTTAGGACAAATCATGGCCACCGATGTTGCTGAGATACGCCTGCCCGTTTCTCTCGATGATTTCTACCGCTTAGAACTCAACAAGCCTCAAGTAAACTCTCACTTGGGTATAAATAGCGTTACGCTTAGCGCGCGCCTCGGTGAATACACTCGCAACTGGCCTGGCTTTATTGTGCGCAATGAAGGTGTAATTAACACCAAGAATCGTCTGCTTTATTTGGTTGCGCACGTAAACGATCCCTACGCTCGCGAAATTACAACTGAACAGAACTCCAATAGCGATTTATCGACAAGATTTACCAGTCCCCTGCGTTTTGGTAGTTTTTTACAAGCACGAATTAAGGGGCCAACACTTGAGAATATCGCCAAAATTCCAAGATCTAGCCTTGTGCGTGATGAGTACATCTTCATGGTGAACGACACATCAAAACTGGTCAAGATACCGGTCACAATTATTGGCGAAGAGGACGCATATGTCTATGTTCGTAGTAGTCTTAATTCCGGCGATCAAATAGTTAGCACGCAAGCCTTACAGGCGCTTCCGGGTATGCAAGTTAAAACCATTTCAAACTTAGAGCCTGCCAATGCCCAATAAAGACAACCCTATTGTTCAAGACTCTCAGCAGCTACTAAACTCACGACAAGACGGGCACACCCAAACCGATGATGAAACCCAAAAAGGTATTATTGCTTGGTTCACACACAATTCGGTCGCAGCTAACTTATTAATGTGGATCATCCTTGTGGGGGGTATCGCATCAATTCTGACCATCGAAAAACAAACCTTTCCTAAGTTTGTTATCAATAGCATTCAAATACAGGTAGCCTACCCCGCCGCCGCCGCGCTAGAAGTCGAGCAAGGCATTCTTATGCCTATCGAGGAATCGTTGCAAGGGCTGGACGGCATTAAAAAGATTCGAGGGACCGCAACAGAGGGCTTAGCCTCACTCATTGTAGAAGTGCAAAGTGGTTATGAGTTGCAACAGTTGCTCGACGAGATCAACATGCGAGTCGGTGCAATTCGCACCTTTCCCGAAAATATCGAACAACCGCAAATATATCAGATGCGGTTCAGTGACCCCGTTGCACGAATTCAAGTTTATGGCGAGCTTAACGAACGCGAACTTAAAGAGTTGGCCATTGAGTTTCGCCCACAAGTCGCAGCTATCTCCGGTGTCGGCCGCGCAGAAATTGAAGCCACTCGCGCCTATGAGGTGGCTATAGAAATTACCGATGCGAAGCTGCAAGAATATGCACTAGATTTTGATCAAGTTGCACAAGCAGTTCGCAATTCTTCATTGGATTTACCCGGTGGCTCAATTAAGGCGATTGATGGCAATATCCTTTTGCGAACCAAAGCACAGGCCTATGACGGTAATGAATTTGCTGAAATTGTGTTGCGTACTAACAGTGATGGATCGCGCATTACACTAGCAGATGTCGCTGAGATACGTGATGGCTTTGAAGAGCGAGCGGGTTTCTCAAGTTTCAACGGCCAACAGACGGTGATGATCAATGTTTTTACCGCCGAGGGCCAAAACGATATCGATGTATCCGCCGGTGTGCGCGACTTTGTCGATCAAAAAAATATCGAGCTTCCGCAAACAGTTGCTCTTGCGGTTTGGGCTGATCGCTCTTTTTATCTAAAAGACCGCCTTAACTTGATGCTTAAAAATATGGCTTTTGGTGGGTTTTTTGTTTTTATTATTCTTGCGCTCTTTTTACAATTACGGCTAGCTTTTTGGGTGCTAGTAGGCATGACCGTCAGTTTTTTTGGCGCCATGGCATTAATGCCCGTAGTTGACGGCTTAACCATCAACATGCTTTCGTTGTTTGGCTTTATTCTAGTTTTAGGCATTGTCGTCGATGACGCTATCATCATTGGCGAGAGTATTTATTCTGAAGTCGAAAGAAATGGACAATCGCCTAGTTCAGTTGTCATCGGAGCCAAACGTGTTGCTATGCCCGCTACATTCGGGGTGCTAACCACTATCTGTGCGTTTATTCCAATGGTCTCTATCGGCGGTATGATGGGTGCATTTTGGGGCAGTATTGGCTGGATTGTTATTCTTTGTTTAGGTTTTTCGTTGATCGAGTCTAAATGGATATTGCCTGCACACTTAGCACAAATGAAAGCCCCCACAAATGAAAGCATCAACTCGGTAAAAACGTTTGCTCCGAATTTATTTGAGCGAATGCGCGCGCAGGCGAGTGGAGGCTTGCAATCACTTTGTGACAACAAATACAAACCGCTACTCGAACTTAGCCTGACGTATCGCTACAATACCATGGCCATATTTTTTGCCCTGATGCTGGTGTCAGCAGGTTTAATCAAAGGTGGCTTTGTGCGCTGGGAGTTTTTCCCAAAATTGCCGAGTGATTTTATCCAAGCCGAAATTACCATGGAGAATGGTACTAATTCACAAGTGACAAACGCTACTGTTAAGCGTGTAGCGTTAGCTTTGGAGCAGGTCGATAGCGACTTACAAACTACTCGTCAAGAAAATGCCCTAACCCACTATTTTTCAGGCTCCTATACAGAGACAACTGGCGTGATCATCGTCGAATTAACCAAAGGCGAAAGCAGAGAGACCAATTCTTTTGAAATCGTCGACCAGTGGCGGCAAGCCGTCGGAGCTATAGCCGGCGTAAAGAGTATCAATTTTAGCCAAATGATGGGCGGCCCTCAGCAGGGTAAACCTGTTGCATTTCAATTGCGCGGCAATAACATAAAACAATTAATTGCGGCTGCAACCGAATTAAAACGTAAGCTCGCCGCTTTTCAAGGTGTGTACGATATCGAGGACTCATATAGCGATGGTAATCGAGAAATCCTAGTCGCACTTACCGCTAACGGCGAGTCACTTGGTTTTACCTCGAGTGATGTGGCACGCCAAGTTCGTCAAGCTTTCTATGGTGCCGAGGCTCAGCGGATTTTGCGTGGTACCGAAGAGGTCAAGGTAATGGTGCGCTATCCATTGGCATCTCGACGGTCAGTCGGCGACCTTCAAAACATGCACCTGCGCTCCCCTAGCGGTGTGATGGTATCTTTTGCCGAGATCGCCACTGTTGAATTTGTTGTCGGTTCACCAAGTATTACTCGCATTGACCAATTTCGTTCAGTAACCGTGTCCGCCGACGTCGACCCTACTGTTATCGAGGCACATCAAGTCATTGCCGAAATTAAGACGAAGTTCGAGGCCGAGATCGCCCAAAAATATCCCGGTGTGAACTTTGCTCTTGAGGGTATGTCTCAAGAGGAAGCTGATTCCTTGACCGATCTAGCGCTTGCCGCCTTTGGTGCCTTGCTAGGAATTTATGCGCTGTTGGCGATTCCGCTTAAATCCTACAGCCAACCGCTAGTTATTATGTCGGTAATTCCTTTTGGTTTCATTGGTGCTTTAATAGGTCATCTATTACTGGGCTTATCTTTTTCAATTCTTTCTGTTTTTGGTCTAGTGGCCTTGTCGGGTGTTGTAGTTAACGATAGCTTGATTATGGTCGACTTCGTTAATCGCGCTAGAGATCGAGGCCTCGATATAAAATTGGCGGCACTGCAGGCAGGCACGCAACGTTTTCGAGCTATCATACTCACTTCTGCAACCACTTTTTTTGGTTTATTACCAATAGTATTAGAGCGCAGCCTACAGGCGCAAATTGTAATACCAATGGCAATCTCCCTTGCTTTCGGCATTTTGTTTGCCACCGTCATTACGCTTATTCTTATTCCTTGTCTTTACTTGATGCTTGACGATCTGCATCGTTTTTTTGGAAAATTGAACACTAAAAGTAAACACTCAAAAGCTGCTTGACACTTTTAATAGCCTCTAGCCTAAACTACTAACCATCAATTAATATGTTGTTACCAGTGCTGTCAAAAGTACTGTTAACAAGCGGTTTCAAACGATATTTGATAAAATTGTTGAGTGGTAAAATGTGCCGCACAAACAGTTAAGTATTAATGACGTAATAAAAAATTCGCACTTCAAATCATGCTTCAACAGTAACTACCATCCCATCGATATGTCGCCACGCTCAATTTCTAGCGTGATTGTCCACATTGAAATCTAATTAAGCGACAACATTAGGAGGCTCACCGAACGAATTTACTGGGCAGTCAAAACAGTGCTTTAAACTAGCCTGTAGTGTCAACTTTTTGTTTATGGGGGAGGAAGATTGTTGACTCAAATTATTGAAACCGTATAATAATCTAGCTATTTTAACAATGTGTTGGAGAGATTGAGTTTTTAAAACTCAACGCCGAAGGAGCAACGTCCCGTAAACTCTCAGGCAAAAGTACTGCACAATTGGTCGGCAATCTGGAGAGAGGTGTCAGTCACCCACCGAAGGCGAAAACGGTTTTATCCTCCGCAAAACGCTCAGGTTCCAAGACAGATGGGTAACAGCATTTATCAATGCTTATTGAAATCTTAAATTGTCAAGGAAACTGTAAATGTCTAAATCTGAACAATCAATCGCCGTAATTGGCGCTGGTATTACCGGCATCACCACGGCCTACTCGCTGATGCAACGCGGTTTTAATGTCACTGTATTTGATCGTAATCGCTATGCTGCCATGGAGACAAGTTACGCTAATGGTGGTCAACTTTCGGCCTCAAATGCAGAAGTTTGGAATAAATGGTCGACTGTCTTCAAGGGCATGAAGTGGATGTTCGCACCGGGTGCGCCACTGCTGATCAATCCGGCACCTAGCTTTCACAAGTATTCGTGGATGACAGAGTTTATGGCCGCCATCCCTCACTACGAAAAAAACACCATCGAGACCGTACGCCTAGCGATAGCCGCAAGAGAACACCTTAAAAGTCATGCCGCCAAAGAAGGTTTTGATTTTAACTGCGAAGATCGCGGTATTCTTCATGTCTTTACTGATCCAGCTGAGTTTGAGTCTGCAAAAAAAGTAAACGGTCTGTTGGCAAAAGGCGGCTTGGAGCGTCATGCGATATCCGCAGATGAAGCTCGCAAAATAGAACCTGCTATTCAAACAGAAATTAGTGGCGCCTGCTTTACTCCCAGCGATTTCACAGGAGATATTCATCGGTATGCCGTGGGTCTTTCTGAAGCTTGTGAGCGCAAAGGTGTCACTTTTAATTATCGTTGTGACATCAAAGACCTCGATCACAATGGTGATTCAATTGACGTCTCGTGGACCGACAAAGACAATGCAAAATTTACAGAGAACTTTGATAATATCGTAATCTGTGCAGGTGTTGGAAGCCGCAAGCTTGGCGACATACTCGGTGATAGAGTCAATATTTATCCGGTTAAAGGCTACTCAATTACAGTCAACCTTACAAACGAAGAAAGTCAAAAAGCAGCTCCTTGGGTGAGTCTCCTAGATGATGAGGCAAAGTTAGTTCTTAGTCGCTTAGGTAAAGATCGACTAAGAATAGCCGGCACCGCCGAATTTAATGGTTATAACCTCAATATTCGTGATGATAGGATTAAACCTATTACCAAATGGTGTGAGCGTTTCTTTCCCAGTGTTTCGACAAAAAGTGTGGTCCCATGGGCAGGTCTGCGACCAATGATGCCGAATATGCTACCCAAGGTGGGTCCCGGCAAAAAACCTGGTGTGTTTTACAATACAGGACACGGACATCTAGGTTGGACTTTATCTGCAGCAACAGCCGAGATCGTCTCTGAGCAGGCACTGCAAGCGGTGCAAGCGAAGAATTAAAATAGTTTGTACTGTCAGTGTAAATGTGGACAAATCTATGGGTCTGTCTGCATTTACTTTAAGTAACCATCTGCTTAACGAAAATGACACTGCGTTGTTTTCACCTATAAAATTTGAACGGTAGACGCCAAAATCTCCGTTGCCGTTCGCTATTATTAATGACGTACAAGCCAGCATGCTTAGAACGCACCCAATAGTGACTTGTCCCTCGGGA
>JBLIME010000114.1:0-8532 GCA_047638515.1 Pseudohongiellaceae bacterium | reverse complement strand
TATTGTTCTATCACTAATTCGTATTAAGCTGGGTTAGTTGAATCATGCCGCTAGTGCGAATACTCGCTTCTCGGTCGATATGAAAAAAGGCGAGATTTATATGTTTAAAAAGATCGGTGTGCTTACCAGCGGTGGCGATGCTCCAGGCATGAATGCGGCCGTGCGTGCGGTCGTGTGCCAGGCGTTAACCCTTAACATTGAGGTTTATGGAGTCTACGATGGTTTTTTGGGGCTGCATCAAAATCGCATTAAAAAATTGGTGCGGCAAGACGTATCGCAAATAATTAATCGCGGCGGGACTTTTCTGGGCTCTGCCCGCTTCCCCGAATTCAAAAAAGAATCTGTTCGCTTAGAGTCCATCGAAAATTTGATCACTCACGGTATTGAGGCTTTAGTGGTGATTGGTGGCGATGGCTCTTACATGGGGACTAAAGTGCTCACGGAAATGGGCCTTCCCTGCATCGGTGTTCCCGGCACTATCGATAATGATATTGCGGGTACCGACTACACCATTGGCTTTCAAACTGCGTTAAACACCGCATTAGATGCCATCGATCGTCTACGCGATACCTCTTCGTCGCATCACCGAATTTCAATTGTTGAAATCATGGGCCGATATTGTGGTGATTTAACGATGATGGCGGCGTTGAGCGGTGGCGCGGAATTCACTATTGTTCCAGAAAAAGGCTACGACGAAAAAGACTTGATTCAGTCGTTGGTGGATAGCGTTGAACGCGGTAAAAACCACGCTATTATCGCTATCACTGAGCACATCACCGATGTCTCAGCTCTTGCAACCAGAATCCAACAGGGAACTGGCATAGAGACTCGAGCCAGTATCCTCGGTCACACTCAACGCGGTGGTTCGCCTTGTGCTTTCGATCGCGTACTCGCCAGTCAAATGGGCGCTTATGCTGTCGAATTGTTAATGCATGGTCATGGGGGACGCTGTATTGGTATGCAACGCAATCAGTTGGTTCATCACGATATCATCGACGCCATTGAGAACATGGTGCGACCTTTCAGTCAGTCGATTTACGATCTAACCAAAACGCTTTCATACCGAAGTAAAGGCTGACGTGGGACTGGAGATGTTGACGATTAACTAAGTCTTATCACAAGCTCCAGAATCACGTGCCACCGGCACCTTGACGCGATATTTCTGTATTTTTTACCAAAATGCCTGCGCCGATACGATTTATCTCGACCCATAATAAATCATCAATTTCGATACCGTGATCGACGCTGTACTCCTTGTTTTTTTTGACCTGCAAAGCACTGATATAGCGCACATTCGTGTTGCCCTTAGATTCTTGCAGAGATGTTGTGAGGTCAACGCGGGAGCTACAGATAATTGTTAAGGCTTGCTGCTCACCGACCTCCGTCATCAAACTAGTGTTAGCCTCACTGTAACTCGGATATCGCCTGCCAGCTCTAATCGCAGCGGTGTGTTCGCTGACAAGTTTACCGCCATTTTGCCAATAGGCCGCCGCGCTAACACCCCGGCGTCCACAATCTGTTAGCGCTTTGAGAATAAACATTCGATTGTGACAATTATGCACCGTCACAGTGGCAATGCCGCACTCCAGCGCTTTAGCGTGTGCAAGATCGACAGAAGCCGCTATAGTGTTTAAGGCACTACGGCCATTGCAATCAACAATAGCCGAGGTACTGTCCTCGTACACCATAATGCTTAGTGGCTTCTCATTGTCATCTTTAATGTGAGTGATCGCGCGCGCTAATCCACCTAAGCCGTTGAGTCCGTGCTTTTCTAACCACAAGATCATGTTGGCGGCATCTTCATAATTACCGACAAAATAATCACTCGCTTCAAAACAGCGACGCAGAGCCGCTTTTAGTTCGGTCATTGATACATGCATAGCGGGCTCGCATTATCGTGGGCTTATAGAATCCAAAGATTCTTTGTAGGTCTCGGCTGTCGGTGCGAGTGGCATAAACCAATCGTCATTAAAGGTTTTGCCAATATCTTCCAGCAACGGAGCTCCCTGAAACATAGTATTGCGCACCCATAAACGAGAGCGTGGATCAAATTTACAGACGCCAAAAAAAGCTAGTTTGGCCCGTAATAAATGTATGGGCAGTACATTTTTATCGAGCAAATTCGCCTGAATATCGCCATAAACACACTTGCTCATGGTTTGAATCCGGCGCACGATACCCCTCGACTTGGGGTTTGCGACCATAAAGCGAGCGGTAGTGTGATCTGGGTAAGTGGTTACATACTCACAGAGTTGGTCATAACAATCGCGCACGGCATAACCAACTCCCATCGCCATCTGTTTACTTCTGTCTGTTTCTAGCTCGGGGCCACCTAAGCGCGGTTCCATTTTCTCTTCGGATCGATACCAGAATATTTCGCGAGCACCCTCTGCATTAAAATCGATAGCCAGTGCCCAGTCATAACGCTGTTCTATGGTCCTTTTTAATTGCTGCACTGGCATTAACGGGTCAAGGTCCAAAAATTCCTCTACGGTGTGGTAATCTTCGAGATCATCTACCAGCGCCGGATAAAGTTCCAGCATCATAGAGATTAGCATTTCCTGACCTTGCAGTGAGCAGTGCTGCTCGCTCCATTGCAACAATTCATTCCAGTCATTAAAAGCTGTTGCTACACGTTGTTTTAACGCATCCATATCACTGAGAACACGTTGGTTATTAAGTGTCTGCCAAGCATCTTCCGTTACTGTCTCTTCGGTGTGTAGGTAACAGCGCTCAATCAGGGCCTCCAGCTGCCGACAGATATGTGTATCAATGGCTCCTAAGACCCGAATTCGCGCCAAGGCTAGCTCGCGCATGGCTACCAATTGATTAATTAGGATAGGATGATTGATTAGGTAAGGCGCCATTCCTAGGCCCGTCGAATTACCGATACCAAAAAAGCGTTTAATCTTGGGCTGCATCGATACAAACTCGTTGGGTGCCTGATGTTTTGCAATATGTTCGACCTGCAGCAAGCTAAAATTACGCAACATTAGGCAGACAAACATTTCGGCAGCAAACGGGCGTGCAAAATCAGGGTAGCGGGTAGAGACTTTTTCCCAGTCCGCCATGCCCAATTTACCGCTGCCGTAAGCGGCGGTGGTTCGATACAAGTAGCCTACCCGCGCAATTCTATCGGTATCTGGCTGAACCCCCTTGGCTAACTGACTAACCACGTAATCAAAGTTGCGGGCGCTGCGGTTGGCGCGAGACAAAACGAATACACGTGAGTCAACTCTCCCAGCTTCTTGCTTGGGTACATTTTGACGGAGAGTTTCAAGATAGTCGGTGTCGACCTGGCCTTCGACCAAAGCCATGGTAAGGTCCCACTGAGTCGCTATAACACGATCGTTGCGCGCTTGTGGGGCAAGATAGTCAGAGAATAAAACAAAACTAAATAAACCATGGAGCGCTTTAACTTCATAAACTAGAGTGCCGTAGCCCTGTCCGTCAAGCTCAAAACGAGTCGGTTTAATCTGCCAGCGATCACGCATAATGCGACGCACTAAGGTACGCATAAAGCTTAATCGGCTCTGATGCATAGCGCCTAAGCGCTCTAAATTCATCACCTGATTAATCGGCCGTAACGGTAATGCCTTATTGCCCATTAGGGCAGCGTCGATAGCAGCTGGAGTTATCATCATTTTCATCCTGGTGGGTCTGTTCACATCGGTTGTTAGTAACATCGGCATCGCCGATAACTGTATAGATATGTTCAAAACTACGGCGCTTTTAGACCTCTGTGGACATTGTCTCAACTTATCAATAACAGAGGTGGCCACTCCGGGACAAAATCAAGCGATGGTTTCACCGCAATGGCAAGTCATCATCGGTTAAATGGGCAACAACACTCAAATCAAAAGCGTATATCATCTGATAAGGTATACTTATCAGATCGTTATAAACCTTTGTGATTTTTCTGTAGGAGCGCTAGTTTTTTGGTGAGCTTTTGATACAAAGTAATCTACGATTACTTGCATTCATGGGTTTTTGCTTTGTTCGAGAATGAAATCGACGAGGGCTTGGGCCGACGGTGTTAGCGACTTGTTATTCAATTTAACAATGCCGATACGCCGGGTCACGGAGGGAGTTTCTAAAGGTATAAATTGTAAGGTGGTGCTCTCCTTGGGAAAAGCGTACCAGGGTAATGTTGTGATCCCTAAGCCAGCCTCTAGCATTGCAATCAGTGAAATCATGTTAGACACATAAAACTGCGAGTGGTCGAGCAGTGGGCGTGCGTCTGTATTCTCCAGTAATCGCGAGGTTCCGTTGCTTATCAATCGATGCTGTCGGAGATCTTTCCAATGTACGCCCTGTCTATCCGCCAGTGGATGACCATTTGGGCAGACCATACCAATACGATCCTCCCAGATAGGCGTAAACATCATGTTGCTGTGATCCTCATCGTGAGACAGGTGACAAATGCCAAAGTCGACCTGCTGACTTTCTACCATCTTCAAGACCGCAGCAGAGTTGTCATCATAAAAGCTGATGTGAAGCGACGGCGAGCTCGCAACAAATTTCAATAAAATATCAGGCAGCACGCGGCTTGCAATAGAGGGCACAGAGGCCAGGCGCAAGTAACCAGTTTTATGCTCAGATAGCAGCATGATGTCTTCTGCGACACGATCGTGATGTGCGATCAGCTCCTTTGCTTTGGGCAAAAAGTACTGTCCAAAAGGCGTAAGTTCAGTTTTAGACGTTCTGGCGTTGCGCTTTTCAAACAAGCCTTCGCTGAGTTTATTTTCAAGGTCGCGGATAGATAAGGAGATGGCAGGCTGGCTACGGTGGGCTTTTTCTGCCGCTAGATGAAATCCTTTAAGCTCGGCCACCCAAACAAAGTGGCGTAGCTGAGACACTTTTAGTTCTGGTAGCATGATAAGGAAACCTTATTATTAGATATTATTTATTAGGTTTTATTATTACAGCACAAGTTTTATGATCATTCCAACTTTATTAAGGAGGTCAATATGTCTGCTTCAGAATTTAAAAATTACATCGCAGGTACATGGGTAGAAGGTAACAAGGGTAACTTGGCTAATATTAGCCCTGCTGATACTAGCGATGTAATTGGCTATTATGCGCAAGCGGATAGAGTCCAAACTGATGCAGCTATTGCGGCCGCAGCGTCAGGACAGCCTGAGTGGGGCAGGAGTGGTTTAGAGCAGCGTTATGGTGTGTTAATGGCAATCGGAGACGAGCTAATTGCACGTAAAGACGAGCTTGGCGAACTGCTAGCTCGAGAAGAGGGAAAAACGCTAGCAGAGGGCGTGGGTGAAACCTATCGCTCGGGTCAGTTTTTTCATTACTATGCCGCGGAAGTGCTGCGTCAAATGGGCGAGACCGCCGATTCTGTGCGTCCGGGTGTTGAGATTGAAACTCGTCGGGAGCCGGTTGGCGTCGTCGGTATTATTACACCATGGAATTTCCCCACGGCGACGGCCGCCTGGAAAATCGCGCCAGCTTTAGCGTTTGGTAACGCAGTTGTCTTTAAACCTGCCAATCAGGTTCCTGCAAGTGCCTGGGCGCTAACCGAGATTATCTCCCGTCAAGGCTTACCTGCCGGTACCTTTAATCTAGTCATGGGGCCCGGTGCTGAAGTCGGCGATGTACTCATTAACGCTTGCGGTATCGACGCCTTAACCTTCACCGGCTCCCTCGAAATCGGTCGCAAAGTGGCCGCAGCTACCGCGTCTAACTTCGTTAAATGTCAACTAGAAATGGGGAGTAAAAATGCCTTGGTAATTCTAGACGATGCCGATCTCGATAACGCGGTTGAATGCGCAGTCGGAGGTGCTTATGGGGGTACAGGGCAAAAGTGTACCGCTTCCTCGCGATTAATTGTTACCGCCGGTATTCATGATCGTTTCGTTGCGGCTGTGATTGAGCGTATGAAAAAGTTGGTAGTCGGTCATCCGCTTAGAGCTGGCGTCCATATTGGCGCGGTTGCCGATGCACGACAGATGGAACAAAATCTACACTATTTAACAATAGCTAAAAGTGAAGGCGGCACGCTAGCCTACGGTGGCGAAGTACTAACGGAGACAACCCCAGGTTATTACATGCAACCTGCATTGTTTACCAACACCACCAATGCGATGACGATCAATCGTGAAGAGGCCTTCGCGCCAATCGCCTGTGTTATTAAAGTTAAGGACTACGCCGAGGCACTCAAGACTCTTAACGACACTCACTTTGGTTTGACTGGAGGTATTTGTACAGAATCGTTGAAATACGCCACCGACTTTAAGCGCAATGCCAAAACTGGCTGTGTCATGGTCAACTTGCCAACAGCAGGTACTGATTACCACGTGCCATTTGGTGGGCGTAAAAACTCGAGCTTCGGGCCACGCGAGCAGGGGACTTATGCGAAAGAGTTTTACACCGTTGTAAAAACGACGTATATACGCGCTTGATCAGGAGCATATTGATGGATAATGCACTACACAACGATCTGATTGTGATTGACGGTTTGCAGTATTCAAGCTGGAATCGTCAAATCTTTGAGCAACTGCATCAAGGCGGTGTCACGATGGTACACGCGACTATCGTCTACCACGAGCAAATTCGCGAGACACTTTCGCGCATATCGGAGTGGAACCGGCTCTTTGAGCAACATAGCGATCTAATTATGCCGGTAAAAAGCGCAGCGGACATACTTAGCGCGAAACAGCTTGGTAAAGTAGGGATTATGTTTGGCGCGCAGAACTGCTCTCCTATTGAAGACGATATCGGTATGGTTGAGGTGATGCGCGAGCTTAACCTGATGATTATGCAGCTTACCTATAACAACCAAAGCTTACTGGCAAGCGGTTGTTATGAGGCAGTAGACAGCGGTGTGACTCGTTTTGGTGCGCAGGTGATCAAAGAGATGAATCGTGTTGGCATGGTCATCGATATGAGTCACAGCGCAGAACGTAGTACGCTGGAGACGATTGAAATTTCACAGCGCCCCATTGTCATTTCACATGCGAATCCGACCAGTTTTCATGCAGCTAAGCGCAATAAGTCCGATGCGGTGCTCAAAGCACTGGGTGCATCTGGCGGGTTACTGGGTTTCAGTTTGTACCCCTTCCACTTAAAAAATGGTCCGGACTGTAGCCTCAATGAATTTTGTGACATGGTCGCGTGCACCGCCGATCTGATGGGAATTGAGCATATCGGTATTGGTACTGACCTTTGTCAGGAACAACCGGCGTCCATTCTCGAGTGGATGCGCAACGGCCGTTGGTCAAAAGACATAGATTACGGGGAAGGTTCCAAGGCTAATGCTAGCTGGCCGCCACCATTGGCTTGGTTCAAAGACAGTAGTGACTTTCCAAATATTACTAATGGCCTGCTAGTGCGAGGCTTCAGTCCGGAGGATGTTGCCAAGGTCATGGGGCTAAACTGGCTGAACTTTTTGAACGATGCGCTTAAGCCTATAAATTTAGACGCTTGATAAAAAAACGCCGTAGCAGTGCTTGCTATGGATTAATCACTGATTTAACCAATAACGATAAAGAATCCAAAAGGAAACCAATATGGGTAATGAAACTCAGGGTTTTCTGGCTAGTAGAGAGCCAGATACCAATCAAAACAGATGGCTTACCGGAGTCGATATGCCTGTATTTATTATGAGTGGCGGCACTATTGTGTTATTTGCGATATTAGCGCTCTATGATATCGGCATGATGTCGGGTTGGGTTAATGGCGCCTTTGCCACATCCACCAAGTACTTTGGTGCCTATTGGCAAATATTGCTACTGCTTACCTTTGTCATTGGCATCATCCTCGCGATAGGGCGCACCGGCGCAGTCGTCCTCGGTGGTTTAAAAGCCCCCGAGATGCCAACCTTCCAGTGGATCTCGATTATTATGTGCACCTTGCTCGCCGGCGGTGGTGTGTTTTGGGCAGCGGCCGAGCCGATGGCGCACTTTACTTCGCCACCCCCATTATTTGGTGGTGAAACCGGTACCGCGGAAGCGGCCTACAACGCCTTAGCGCAAAGTTTCATGCATTGGGGCTTTCTGGCCTGGGCGATTCTAGGCAGCCTGACCGCCATCGTTTTCATGTATTTGCACTATGAAAAAGGACTGCCACTGAAGCCGCGCACCCTGTTGTACCCCGTATTTGGTGATCGCGTCATGAAGGGTCCTTTTGGTGCTATTGTCGACTCCTGTTGTGTGTTGGCAGTGGTTGCTGGAACCGTGGGCCCGATCGGTTTTCTGGGTCTGCAAGTCAGTTTCGGACTAGAAAAGCTCTTTGGCATTCCTAATACCTATGCAACTCAGATCGTGATCCTACTCGGGCTTATTGTAATCTATACCTTGTCTGCGGTCAGTGGAGTTACTCGGGGCATACAAGTCCTTAGTCGCGCCAATGTTGTGCTTGCTCTTGCACTGATGATATTTATCCTGATTTTCGGTCCAACGGCCTTCATTATCGATAGCTACCTACACTCCTTTGGTATCTATTTGGATAAGTTTATTCCGATGGCAACCTTTCGTGCCAGTCCAGGTTGGTTAGATTGGTGGACTGTGTTCTTTTGGG
>JBLIME010000113.1:0-8544 GCA_047638515.1 Pseudohongiellaceae bacterium | reverse complement strand
CTGGATAATTAATCATACTAATTCATATTTTTAAAGAGGTATTGGTGTGAATATTAATCTGACATTGATTGGTCAAACCCTAACCTTCTTTGTTTTTGTCTTGTTTTGTGCAAAGTTTGTCTGGCCCTCGCTTATTTCAGTAATGGAAGAGCGTGAAAAGAAAATTGCAGATGGCCTTCAAGCCGCAGAACGTGCTGATAAAGATTTAGATTTGGCGCAAAAGAAAGCAACAGAAAAGCTTCACGAAGCCAAAGAGCAAGCGGCTCTAATTGTCGAGCAAGCTAGTAAGCGTGCAGTGCAAATAGTAGACGAAGCTAAAGAACAGGCTACAGTAGAAAGTGAGCGTATTATCATCGCTGCAAAAGCAGAAGTTGAGCAAGAAAGTAATCGCGCAAAAGAAGAGCTTCGTGGCCAAGTAGCAGCATTAGCTTTAGCGGGTGCTGAAAAAATATTAGGCCATACAATTGATATGAAAGCTCATAATAAATTAGTGAACGAGCTTGCAGCCGATTTATAAGTGACAGTTGTGTCTTAGTATTAAATATTAAGTAGGGTAATAGGAAAAAAAATGGCGGAACTAACAACATTGGCAAGGCCTTATGCAAAAGCAGTATTTGATGTTGCTCGTGGCGCCGAAGATCTCGAGGGTTGGTCAAGAGCCTTAGCGCTAATGACCGCTGTCTCCCAACAACCCTCTGTTATCAAGCTGCTCAATTCTCCTGCATTAACAACACAACAGAAGTCAGCGTCTTTCGTTAACCTTTGTGGTGATGAAATCAACGCGACAGTAGTATTGTTTATAGCAGTTTTGTCAGAAAACAAACGCTTGAACTTACTTACACCGATAAGAGAATTGTTTGAGATACTGAAAGCAAAGCAAGAAAAATTCTGTGATGTGCAGGTTGTCTCTGCTTTCGAATTAGATGATACAGTCAGTCTTGCTTTAGCAGAAAAATTAAAAACTGTCCTTAAGAGTGAGGTTTCTTTAAATGCAGAGATCGATAATTCTTTGATAGGTGGCGTAATTATTCGCGCAGGCGATGTGGTTATTGATGGTTCAGTGAAAGGCCGTCTACAAAAGCTAGCCGATAGCTTTGCTATACAGGTATAGTTAAGAACGGTAAATGTTGAAGGTTAATTGGCAACCTATTAGGTCGCAGTTAACAATTAAATTTTATTAATGAATAGCAATCCCTAACTGGGAATTGAGGAAGAGAGCATGCAGCAGCTGAATCCTTCAGAAATTAGCGAGATTATCAAGAGTCGTATTGATTCTCTTGACGTTGGTAGCGAAGCACAAAACGAAGGTATTGTCGTCTCGGTTAGTGACGGTATTATTAGAGTCCACGGTCTTGCCGATGTAATGTACGGCGAGATGATCGAGTTTGAAGGCGGTGTTTTTGGTATGGCACTGAACCTTGAACGCGATTCAGTTGGCGCTGTAATCTTGGGCGATTACAAAGGTGTAGCAGAAGGCCAAACTTGTAAATGTACAGGCCGTATTCTAGAAGTGCCTGTTGGCCCAGAATTGCAGGGTCGCGTTGTCGATGCTCTTGGCGTACCCATTGATGGCAAGGGCCCAATCAATGCAAAATTAACAGATCCAATTGAGAAAATTGCACCGGGTGTAATTGCTCGTCAATCAGTTGATCAACCAGTCCAGCTTGGCCTGAAAGCGATTGATGCGATGGTTCCTGTTGGTCGTGGACAACGCGAGCTAATTATTGGAGATCGTCAAACGGGTAAAACCGCGATTGCGGTCGACGCGATAATTAACCAAAAAGACAAGGGCATTAAATGTGTCTATGTCGCCATTGGTCAAAAAGCTTCATCTGTAAAGGCTGTTGTTCGCAAGCTCGAAGAGCACGGCGCAATGGAACACACGATTATTGTGGCGGCAACTGCATCGGATCCTGCAGCTATGCAATTTTTAGCCCCATTTTCGGGTTGTACAATGGGTGAATATTATCGCGACCGCGGTGAAGATGCCCTGATTATTTATGATGACTTGACTAAGCAGGCAATTGCATATCGTCAAATTTCACTACTGTTACGTCGACCACCAGGCCGTGAAGCCTACCCTGGAGACGTGTTTTATTTGCATTCACGTCTATTAGAACGCGCTTCACGTGTGAACGTAAAGTATGTCGAAGATTTCACTAAAGGTGAAGTCAAAGGTAAAACTGGCTCATTAACTGCTTTGCCAATTATTGAGACACAAGCGGGTGATGTTTCGGCGTTCGTACCGACCAACGTCATTTCTATTACCGATGGCCAGATCTTCTTAGAGACCGATCTGTTCAACTCAGGTATTAGACCTGCGATGAATGCGGGTGTTTCGGTATCGCGTGTTGGTGGTGCTGCTCAAAGTAAAATTGTTAAAAAACTTTCCGGTGGCATCCGTACAGCACTTGCACAATACCGAGAGCTGGCAGCCTTCTCTCAGTTTGCTTCCGATCTCGACGATGCTACAAAAGCACAGCTAAGTCACGGTGAGCGCGTTACCGAGCTAATGAAGCAAAAGCAATATTCACCACTTTCAATTGCCGAGATGGGTATCTTACTTTATGCAGCTAACGAAGGTTATCTACAAGATATACCGGTTGCTAAAATTGGTTCTTTCGAATCTTCCTTACTGTCTTACATGAACTCAGAACATGGCGATTTAATGGCTAGTGTTATTGAGTCCGGCAACTATGATAAAGAAATAGATGCAGCGTTTAAGTCGGCATTAGAAAAATTTAAATCGACTCAAACTTGGTAGCAGTAAATGCATCGCCAAGTAAGTAGGTTTAGTAATTCTCTTAGTTATACACAGCGGAAATTATAATGGCTGGTGGAAAAGAAATACGTACACAGATTTCGAGTATCAAGAGTACGCAAAAAATTACGAGCGCAATGGAAATGGTTGCTGCAAGTAAAATGCGTAAAGCTCAGGAACGTATGGAACTAGGTAAACCCTACGCCATACGTATCAGAAATGTTGTGGGACATATTGCTAATGCAAATCCAGAGTACAAACACGTTTATCTACAAGAGCGCGAGGTCAAGCGCGTCGGTTTTGTGGTTGTCTCTAGTGACCGAGGCTTATGTGGTGGTTTAAATACCAACACATTTAAAGCCGCCGTTAAAGAAATGAAAGCATTTGCAGACGAAGGCATAGAAATCGATCTTTGTTTAATTGGTGCTAAGGCATTAAATTTCTTTAATAATTACGGTGGTAATATTCAGGCAGCAGTGCGCGACATTGGCGAAGCCCCTACTGTTGAGAAGTTGATTGGTACTATCAAAACAATGCTCGATGCATATGAAGACGGCAAGATTGACAGCTTGTATTTAGTGGCTAACGAATTCGTTAATACTATGACCCAGGCGCCATTCATAAACCAGATACTCCCATTAAAACCCGATGAAGAAACGTCAAGAAAATACACTTGGGACTATATCTATGAGCCCAATGCAAAAGAGATTCTTGATAATCTATTGATACGCTACATCGAGTCGCAGGTGTACCAAGCTGTTGTTGAAAATATAGCCTGCGAGCAGTCGGCGCGGATGCTGGCTATGAAAAGTGCAACCGATAATGCGAGCGACATTATTGACGACTTACAGCTGGTTTATAATAAAGCTAGACAGTCGGCGATTACCCAAGAGCTATCGGAGATAGTTAGCGGTGCAGCAGCCGTTTAAAAATAGAATCAAGCGTGGTGTTATCTTTTGAAATATTGTTTTAAGCTAACTAGTTAAGATAAGACGAAAAAATAATTTCACAAATTTTTATAAATTAGTAATTAAATTTATCTAAAAAATTTAGAGGACTCACAAATGAGTAGCGGACGTATCGTACAAATCATTGGGGCCGTAATTGACGTGGAATTTCCACGTGATGCAGTGCCTAAGATATATGACGCCCTAACCGTTAGCGCAAAAGGTCTAACGTTAGAGGTGCAGCAACAATTAGGTGACGGTGTAGTTCGTGCCATTGCAATGGGTTCTTCCGAAGGCGTAAGTCGCGGCTTAGAGGTAACGAATACACAATCACCTATATCTGTTCCCGTGGGCATCGAGACACTAGGTCGTATTATGGATGTCTTAGGTAATCCAATCGACGAATGTGGCGACATTGGCGCACAAGAGCGTATGCCAATTCATCGTAAAGCCCCTGCCTATGACGAGTTGGCAGCATCTGGCGAGCTTTTGGAAACAGGCATTAAAGTTATCGATCTTGTCTGCCCATTTGCTAGAGGTGGTAAGGTCGGTTTGTTTGGTGGTGCTGGTGTTGGTAAAACCGTCAATATGATGGAGTTGATCAATAATATTGCTACTGAGCACAGTGGTCTATCAGTATTTGCCGGTGTTGGAGAGCGAACTCGAGAAGGCAATGACTTCTATCACGAGATGCAAGAAGCCGGTGTTGTTAACGTCGACAATTTTGAAAAATCCAAAGTAGCCATGGTTTACGGTCAGATGAACGAGCCACCAGGTAACCGTCTGCGCGTCGCGCTTACGGGCCTAACGATGGCTGAAAAGTTTCGCGATGACGGCAAAGATGTATTGCTGTTTGTCGACAACATTTATCGCTACACACTAGCGGGAACCGAAGTGTCGGCACTGCTAGGTCGTATGCCCTCTGCGGTGGGTTACCAGCCAACACTCGCCGAAGAAATGGGCGTGTTGCAAGAGCGTATTACATCGACAACATCAGGTTCAATTACTTCTATTCAAGCAGTTTATGTACCGGCTGATGACTTGACCGATCCGTCGCCAGCAACAACCTTTGCTCACCTAGACTCAACGGTCGTATTGTCTCGTGATATCGCCTCGAAGGGTATCTATCCCGCGGTTGATCCACTTGATTCCACATCGCGTCAACTTGATCCATTGATCATTGGTCACGAGCATTATGATGTGGCTCGCGGAGTTCAAACCGTCCTGCAGCGCTACAACGAACTCAAAGATATCATCGCTATTTTAGGCATGGACGAGTTGTCCGAAGAAGACAAGTTGTCGGTTACGCGTGCGCGTAAAATTGAGCGCTTCTTGTCTCAACCCTTTCATGTAGCGGAGATATTCACAGGTTCACCCGGTAAATATGTCTCTCTAAAAGAGACCATTAGAGGTTTTACGGGTATTTTAGCCGGTGATTACGACAGTCTACCCGAGCAGGCATTTTATATGGTGGGTACGATTGATGAAGCCATTGAAAAAGCCGAGTCGATGAAGTAATTCAACTTTTTTAGGTGATTTATTACATAGAATTGGTAGCGAGTTAAAGGAAAAATTATGGCTATGACCGTACATTGCGATATTGTTAGTGCAGAAGAGAAGATTTTCTCCGGCTTGGTAAGTATGATTGTCGCGACAGCTAGTGAGGGCGAGATTGGTATTACTTACGGTCATGCCCCCTTACTAACTGGACTCGAACCGGGTCCTATTCGTCTGTTAAAACAAGATGGTATAGAGGCGATTTACTATGTATCTGGTGGCTTTTTAGAAGTGCAGCCTAACCATGTTACGGTGTTGGCAGATACGGCTTTACGTGAGTCAGACATGGACGAGGCGGCGGCACTACAAGCTAAAGAAGCTGCAGAGAAGCATATGACTAACGCCAGTGGTGAATTTAACTACGCGGCTGCGGCAGTTCAATTGGCAGAGGCTTCAGCCCAGTTGAGAACTCTTAAAGCTATACGTAAAAAAGCAGGACGATAAACACCGACTAAGCATCTTCGATGTTTACGTCTATCCTCTTGAAAGGCAGCTTAGGCTGCCTTTTTTATTAGGTGAAATAAAACTGGATCTTGTGAGAACCTTACGTGGAAGCTAGAGTCAATGGAATAGCGAATCGACTACCTAGTAGTAATACACGATTAAAAATTAGATCTATTGAGCGCCATGTCAGTTAATATTTAAATTTAAACGAGGTGTATCAAAATAGTTGGGTGATGCTATTACACCACTACCGCTATATCAAAGAATAAAAATCCATTAAAATACATAAAGCCACTTTATATAAAATAATATGCCCGTGTAGACACTGCTCCCTACTCAATCGATCAGCAAAGATAAAACTATGACACTGGAAATCGTAATTCTCGCCGCAGGCAAAGGCACTCGCATGAAATCAAATCTACCAAAGGTTCTGCATAAAATTGCCGGCCGATCCATGCTGTCACATGTCATCGATACCTCTAATCAATTGGCTCCTGATCATTTACACATAGTCACCGGCCATGGTGCTGACAAGATTGCCGCTGAATTGTCAGATCAACCAGCACTCAATTTTATTGTACAGCAACAGCAATTAGGTACAGGACACGCACTTCAGCAGAGTCTGCTTCATCTTAAAAGAGATTCGATCACACTGATTTTATATGGTGATGTACCCTTAATTACCTCAAAAACATTAAAAAAACTACTGAGCCACACCGATACCGCAACCCTTGCACTGCTGACGGTGACAATGGATAACCCATCAGGTTATGGGCGCATCGTGCGCGATAACAACAGTAATGTGTTAAATATCACGGAGCAAAAGGACGCCACTGACGCACAGTTAACAATACAGGAAGTGAATACCGGAATTATTGCTGTAGCCACCATGTGCCTACAAAAGTGGCTACCAAACCTGAGAAATAATAACGCCCAAGGTGAATACTACCTAACAGATATCATCGCTATGGCTGTTGCTGACGGTGTCAATATAAAAACCGTAAGCCCATGTGCTGTGTCGGAAGTCATTGGCGTCAATAATAAAGCACAGCAAGCACAGGTAGAGCGCATCTATCAAAGAAAATATGCCCAAAAATTAATGCACCAAGGCGTGACCTTGTTAGATCCCGAGCGCTTTGACTGTCGTGGTGAAGTATTTTGTGAAAATGATGTGATTATAGATGTTAATTGTATTTTTGATGGCAATAATCAAATAGGCCGAGGCGTCACCATCGGTGCCAACTGTCACATTAAAAACGCAACGATTAAAGACAATACGGTGATTTTTGCCAATAGTATGATTGAAGGAGCCGTGATTGGTGAAGATTGCTACATTGGACCCTTCGCTCGCTTACGACCGGGAACAATGTTGGATAACGGAGCCAAAATCGGCAACTTTGTAGAGACTAAGAAAGCCTTAATAGGTAAAGGCAGTAAGGTTAATCACCTAAGTTATATTGGCGATGCTGTTGTTGGCGAGGCTGTTAATATTGGTGCAGGTAGTATCACCTGTAACTACGATGGCGTTAACAAACACCAAACGTATATCGGTGACAGTGTCTTTGTTGGATCAAACGCCGCCTTGATAGCCCCATTAGTAATAGGCAGCGGCGCGACTATTGGCGCGGGCTCAACGGTTAGTAAAAATGTAGCTGCAGATGCGTTAACATTGACACGATCACCTCAAAAAACCATTAAAGCGTGGCAGCGACCGGTAAAAACAAAATAATACAAATTAATAATAACGAGAATATATATGTGTGGAATTATTGGGGCTGTATCGAGTCGTAATATTACTAAAATATTAGTCGAGGGCCTAAGGCGCCTAGAGTATAGAGGCTACGATTCAGCGGGCCTGGCAATCATTGAAAACAGTCAGTTGGAAATAAGAAAAGAGCAAGGCAAGGTTGTTAATTTAGAAAAAAGCCTAAAGGCAAGTCCGACGCAGGGCTTAATTGGTATCGCCCACACCCGCTGGGCAACGCACGGCAAACCAACCACACAAAACGCTCACCCACATCACTCGGGCAAGATCGCTGTAGTGCACAACGGCATTATTGAAAACCATGATATTTTAAGAACAGAATTAGAAGCTTACGGATACACCTTTAAAAGCGAGACGGACACAGAAGTCATTGCGCATCTGATTAATCAATTTGTCAAAGCTGGAGATAAGCTTCTTGATGCGGTTAAAAATACCGTTGCACGTCTTGAGGGTGCCTATGCACTCGCCGTTATCGATGCGGGCGATCCAAGGCGAATCATAGTAACCCGAGAAGGTAGTCCTTTAGTGATTGGAGTCGGCGTAGACGAAAACTTCATCGCTTCGGATCAACTAGCATTAAGGCAGGTTACCGATCGATTTATCTATTTAAAAGAGGGCGACATTGCCGAGGTTACCAAAGATCATATAACAATATTTAATAGCGGTCTCCAAGTCGTTGAAAGACAACAGGAAAAAATTGACGGTAACGAGCAGATTGTCACGAAAGAGAACTATCGACATTACATGCTCAAAGAAATATATGAGCAACCCAAGGTTATAGAGCAAACGCTGCAGGGCCGGTTAGGTAAAAAACGTGTGTTAGAGGGGTGCTTTGGTGCCAATGCCAAAGCGATTTTTGATCGCGTTGATCATGTCCAAATTGTTGCCTGCGGCACCAGTTATCACGCGGGTATGGTAGCTAAATATTGGTTTGAAAGTTGGGCCAATATTGCCTGTTCGGTAGAGGTTGCCAGTGAGTTCCGCTACAGAAAAGTAGTCGTTCCTAACAACTCTTTAATAGTAACAATTTCACAGTCAGGTGAGACAGCTGACACCTTAGCGGCGTTGCG
>JBLIME010000112.1:0-8573 GCA_047638515.1 Pseudohongiellaceae bacterium | reverse complement strand
TTATATAAACATAACGCCTGCAACAGGGGCTAATTAAAGCCGACAGGCTTTTATTAATCCTTTGCTTGCACTTGTTAAGTTCATTGCGATTGTAAGCTTTGAATGCGCTCGGACTCTGTTTTTATCATTGATTCCAGTTCACCAACATTTTCTTGAACCCGCGTAGCCGTAAGTTGACCGCCTTGTGCAACTAAAGTTGGTATTTTCTCAATTGTCTTTTTACCTATGTCAGTAACCTAAAAACTATTGATGTCCTTGAGCTGTGAAGGCCTCTGAATAAATTTTTAACATGTCAGGGTTTATATGCTTGGCAAAACTCCAACATAACACCTTTGTATGGGGCTAGAGATGGATCTTGTTGTAGTTAAATATCAAACGTTTGAGATATTGTTTGCTCAAACGCTTGATCCATCTCCATTGCATTCAGCAGTTTCTATGTTTCTTTCTCAGAGGCTGTGTCTGCAGAGGATATTGATGACACACATAGAAAGATTAACAATAGGAAAGTATTTGATAAAGAACTTAACAGTATATTAGGCAACATTCCGACTATGCAGCAATTTTTTCTGCCGATTTTTTGCTATTAATTTCACTAAATTATATCCAATTCAAATACTTATAGCACTTATTTAATAAGCTCCTCGCTGTAGAAAAGAAGCCATGTTGCATAACGAGACCAGATAGGGGTCTTCTATCTACTCAAACCATACGAATATTTATTTTAAAATCACTCAGTTACGTTTTTATCCCGTTAAAAGAAAGTCTCTTGAGTATTTTGCTCATGAGACCTTAGCTTGTCGTTTTGGTTATTTTCCATTATAGCTGTATTTTCATATAGTATTTTATGGAGAATGGATTATTGGCGCGAATGATTAAGAACATACCTTTTTTATCATGGAGCTTCCTTTGACCAGTAGCGGGCAATGTTACCACCTTCACGACTGATGATTTAAACGCAACTTTTTTAAATTACCTAAAAATCCTTAAACAGAATTAATTCATGCGAACAGGAAATGGCTATAAGCCACTGAATTAAAGTTAAAAATGCACTATCTCAGGTCATTCTTGCATTGCTTGAGCTGTTGAGTTTTAAAAGTAATGGCCTAAGACTAGTAGTTGTGCATGGCTCTCGTGACAATCTCAATTCGCCAAATCAGGCTCTCACCTTCGACTTAGTAATATCGCATACAGAGAAACGGTTAGTGGCGATAAAAATTTTGGTGCTTGTAATGGAAAATATAAGACTTATGTCAATCACGGAATAACTTTTCGATGAATAGTGTCGGCCAACGGGCAAAAAGGTTTTGTCGCAGGTCCGTGTAGGATCGAAAAGAGAGAAATTGCAGGCCTAAAAAAAGGCTTACATTTCTGTAAGCCTTTGGTATCCCGAAGGAAAAAATGGTGGGTCGTGCGCGACTCGAACGCGCGACCAATTGGTTAAAAGCCAACTGCTCTACCAACTGAGCTAACGACCCAAAGCTTTTTACTTGCTGATCAGTGAAGAGGCGCACATCATAATGTTTCGGCTGAGAAACTCAAGCTTTTTTTGTGTTTTTCTAGTAATTGGCCACTATTGCTCGAAGCTCAAGCAATATACCTAGTGGGATCGGCAATATTGGCATCTATAAAACCTTGTCGACGCAATCGACAACTGTCGCAACGTCCACAGGCATGGCCATTATCGTCGGCCTGGTAACACGATACGGTCTTTTGGTAATCGACCCCTAAAGCTAGGCCTTGCTCAATAATTTGCGCCTTAGTTAAATCTATCAACGGTGTCTGAATAGTTAACACCTGCCCCTCTACTCCAGACTTGGTGGCCAGATTTGCCATTGCCCCAAAAGCCGCTATGTAGTCGGGCCTGCAATCGGGATAGCCCGAGTAGTCGACAGCATTGACGCCAATAAAGATCGTCTCGGCGCACAGCACTTCGGCCCAGCCCAGTGCAATCGATAAAAACACGGTGTTTCTTGCAGGTACATAGGTAACGGGGATACCATCCGCCAAAACCTCGGGTACGGCGATACTATCGTCGGTTAACGCCGAGCCGCCAATTGAGCGTAAATCGAGCGTAATCGTTTTATGTTCTTTAGCGCCCATCTCTGAGGATATCACGGTCGCTGCCTGTAGCTCTACTCGGTGACGCTGCCCGTAATCGAAGCTAAGTGTGTAGCATTCGTAACCCCGGCTCTTAGCAATTGCCAACACGGTTGTCGAGTCGAGCCCGCCGGAGATGAGTATTACGGCCTTTGGTAAAGCAGAATTCATTGATGCTCCTATGCATATTGTTTAGATGAAATATTATTGGTAAACCAGCCTTATCAGCGCTGCTATAGGTTGATAGACTTCTAGTCTAGCGATCAGACCCCAGGCTTATCGCCCCATAACGCCTTGTGGAGCTGCGTTTGCAGTCGAACTTGTAATCTGCCCTCAATAATCCAGTCGGCCAAGGTCACGGGCGTCACCTGTTCGAATGATGGCGAGAAGAAAACGTGGCCTACTTGTTTAACTAGATTGTATTCATCTAACTTAAAAACAGCCCATTCGTAATCTTGGCGATCGCAGATAACAAATTTAATTTGATCTTTAGGCGCTAGCTGCGCAATATTTTCGTAGAGATTACGCGATACTTCTCCAGAAGCTGGCGTTTTAAGATCCATCACAATACTCACACGCTTATCGATATCGCCTATGGGCATGGCACCACTTGTCTCTATGGATACCTGCAGGCCTAGATCACAAAGATCAGACATTAACTTTAAGCAACCCGGCTGAGCTAGGGGCTCGCCCCCCGTTACACAAACATGAAGTGTGCGATAATCTTTAACTTGCTGGACAATCGCGTCTATCTGATGTTTGTCGCCACCATAAAAAGCATACTCCGAGTCACAGTAGTGACAGCGCAATGGACAGCCGGTAAGACGCACGAACACCGTGGGATAGCCCACGCTTGCGGCCTCACCTTGAACGGATAAAAAAATCTCTGTAATACGGAGAGAATCAACAATCATGGATTAAACTAACTCGAGAGGAATAAACTTGAATATTTGGCGCTATTATAACGAATCAAAAGCTCAAAGAAAGGACAAGCCGCAATTAGATATCAGCGGAGCCTATGTTTCTGACTAGTGTTTTCTGACTAGTATTGATTGGCCAAAAAAGATTTGGCGAGGCGCGAGGCGTCGGTGTCACTTGCAACCACTTCATTTAATAATTTTTTTGCCTCGGCTTTTTTACCCTGATCAAAATAAATAGTCGCTAGCTTGTATTTTGCGTCAGGTGCTTTCTGATGATCGCGGTACTGACTCACTAAACTAGTGAATGCTTTTTCAGCCGCAGTGTTGTTATTTTCAGTTAAATAAATTTGACCTTGCCAATAATAAACATTGGGTACATAAACTCCCGTAGGGTAACTAGCTAAATATTGGCTAAAACTTGTTTGGGCACCGCTATAATCTTGCTTATTAAGCAGCTGATCAATAGCTTTACGGTACAATTTTTTATCTTCTTCGGCGTTAGAGCTAACCGACGTTGACAAACCACCCGACATCCCGGTGACGGCTGGAGATGGGTTGGATGTATTGTTTTGAACAGCGGTGTTTAGAGTATTGCTGTTTTGATCAGTGGGGTTTCGAAGGCTAGAATTTAGAGTTGTTGGTGTTTGAACAGTTGCAACATCAGCTTGATTCACTGCACTTAGGCGTTTGTCTAAATCAAGATAATCGTCTAGGCGCTGTTGCTTGAGTCGCTCTAAATTAAAGGCTTGCTCCTCGACTAAACCACGTAACTCGGAAATCTCCCGTTGTAACTGTTGTATTTGATAGGCCGTATTGGGCGCATTAAGCGGTGGTGGAGTAAGGCCAAGCTGCGTCTCTACCACAGCGTTACTAGACGACGAAATAACTCTTGAGGTCAATGCTCCACTCGACACTGCAGATTGGCTTGAAGAGGCTGGTATTGCGGTATCGGATGTGACGGGGGATGAATCTCTTACGGTTGCTTGTGACAATGCCGAGGACGGATACAGCAAGCTGACAATTGCGAGGTGGGCGCCCAAAACAACGACCGCAGCCATTTTGGCTGCGGTAACAGGAGTATATAGTTTCATCGTGGCTCTATATGTGTAATATATGCAGACTTAATTAGTGACTACTTAATTTCGACGCGACGATCTAGTGACCATGCCGCTTCAAAACCACCGGAGCTTGCTGGCTGCTCTTCACCATAACTGACAACTTCGATTGGCGTGGTTACACCTTCAGCGCGAAAATAATCGCGAACGGCCATTGCGCGACGCTCTCCAAGTGCCATGTTGTATTCACGTGTTCCGCGCTCGTCTGCATGACCTTCTAGACGAATATTACGTGGATAGGTTTTTAAATCAGCAGCGTGTGCGATGAGAAGCGCCCGTGTTGCTGCAGTTAAGGTTGCCTGATCAAACTCAAAGTAAAAAACATTGCCTAGCTCAGTTTCTTGCTGGCCTGCTGAGGCCTGAGTGGTCGAGCCAGTAGCGCTAGAGGCGGTTGTTCCTGATGTTGTTGATGAATCCGTAGTTGTGGGCTGAGAAGTACTCGCACAACCGGCTAAGAATATTGTGGCTAATAAAAAGGAAAAACCTAGTTTGATGGTCTTACTTAACATGACTGTCTCCGTTGACTTGTTTTTAAGTTATTATCAGTAAAAAATTAAGCATTTAATAATGCTATTGTAAAAATATCATAGCACACCCGCTATTATTAGCTCTAGCGGAGACGAAAAAAAAACGTATCTGCTGGAAAAAACTGTATTTTTTGTTGATATTTAGTGTGCAATATCCGCTACTAGTTAGCGATACCGTAGTTCTCATCGTTGTGTTCAACTATTAATAAGGATCTATAAACAACCACTCTTTAACAAACCTAGTTATATAGTAACTAGCTAGCTCATCGCTAGCTTTTTCGTAACTATATTATCGATCTTTGCCCACGTTCACCCACAGCCACTAAGGTTGCGTCAAAAAAGGCGACCATGCGGGCTCTCGAACATCACCCGACTTAGCCGGCAACTTATATTTAACACCCGCATCCAGAGATACACCCGCTAAAATACCTTGTTTATTATCTTTAGTCGCATAGAGCAAAATTGCCCCATTGGGCGCTAGCGTCGGTGACTCGTCCAAATTGGTCTGCGTTAATACACGAACATTACCCGTTGCTAAATTTTGAACTGCAATGTGGAATACACCGTCGTAGCGATGCACCATCACTAAGCCTTTACCGTCTGGAGTTACCTGCGGTTTTGCGTTGTAATCTCCCTCGAAAGTTAGACGCTCTACCCGCTTACTAGCAAGCGTTATTTGGTAAATCTGCGGTTTCCCGCCTCGATTTGAGGTAAACATCACGGCTTTGCCATCGGCAGACCAATTGGGCTCGGTGTCAATACCAAAGTGATTGGTAATCCGCGTAAATCGCTGACTGGCGATATCGAGCGTGTAAATCTCTGGATTACCATCTTTTGAAAGTACTAAGGCTAGACTACGACCATCGGGGGACCATGCAGGCGCACCATTTAAACCGCGAAAATTAGTTAGCTGGGTGCGCTTGCCCGTCGCAAGTTCTTGCATAAATATGGCTGGGCGACTGGTCTCGAAAGAAACATAAACAACAAACTTGCCATCGGGTGACCACGAAGGCGACAACAAAGGCTCATTTGAGCGCAGTAACACCTGTTCGCGGGCACCGTCCATATCGGCTAAAATTAGTTGATATTGTCTGCGCTTAATTTCTTTGACGTAAATAATCTGTGTAGAAAACACACCGCGAATACCAGTAATTGACTCGTAGACTTTATCGCTTACGTGATGAGCGAGCTGACGTAGAGCATCGGGGCCGACACTTACCTGAAAATTATTGAGAATAATTTTTTGACTAATCACATCAAACAGTGAGTAGTTGGCTTGATAGCCTGTAGGGATTTCACTGACATTACCGATGACTAGGTATTCACTACCTAATAGTCGCCAGTCGCGGTACACCACGTCTTGCTGACTAATGGGTAAAGACAACATATCTGCGGGCGCAATGGTTTTAAATTGTCCACTGCGCTCAAGATCTGTCGATATAATTGAGCCTATGTTTTCAGACAATGCTTGGGAGCCGCTGAAGCCAAAAGGCACAACGCTAACAACCGTTGGATTATCGACACCTTCAATAATGGGAATGACTAACTCGGCGCGAGTGACTAAGCTACAAGTGATGCCAAAAAATACAAATACGAAGGTGACGAAAAATCTCACTGTCTTAAATCCTGTGGTTGAAAGAGTAATGTGAATTGCCTAAATTCGCGCTCAAAGATACGCGATGGCATTGTTTTAATTTCAGGAAACTGACCGATTCGATCAACCGCACGAATCGCCGACCGATCAAAGGCTGCGTTACCGCTACTGGTCAGTACCACAACATTGACAATAGTTCCCGTGGGCACCAATTGTATGCGCAGGTCGACTTTCATGCCATTACGCGCAGAGGCGGGCCGACTCCAGTTTTCTTCAACTCGGCGACGAATAGCATCGGCATAAGACAAGGCCGCGATGTTATCTGCTTCGAGCTGCACCGCTGCGAGCTCTGCTTGTTGCTCGGCTTTTAGCCGCGCTCGCTCGCGCTCAAGATTTTCCTGAAAACGCTGCTTCTCGAGTGTCTCTCTGGTCGTTTGTGCTTGTGCCTCTTTACGCTGCTTGTCTCGCCGCGCTTGCATCTTGGCTTGTTCAGCCACGCGTGCTTTTTCTTTAGCTAATTTTTGTTTTTTGATCTTATCTTGCTTCGACTTCGCGTCGGCTTCTTTTTTAGCGAGCTGTTGACTTTTTGCCGCTTGCTTCTTTGCCGCGTCTTGACGTTTTTTTTCTAGATTCACTTTCTTGGGAACGGCTTTTGGTTTGGCCGTCGATTTAGGTGCGCTTTTTTCACCTTGAGTTTTCAGATCGACAAGTGTCGCCTTAATAAAAGCGGGGCGCTCCATCATTGTTGGCGGCGCAGAGGCACCCCAACCTTTAAAGACAAAAACAATGACTAGGGCGTGCAGCAACAAGCTAACAATAGTTGCGGGTAAATAAGCGACTATACCCATATTAGCGCGGCGGCTCGGTAACAAGCCCTACCGACTGAGCACCGGCTTGGGTGAGGCGAGACATTAGATCAACGACCTTGCCATAAGCGACACTGGTGTCACCCCATACTAATATTTGTGTCTCCGGTTTCAGTTTGACGATCTTGGCAACTTGTCCGGCTATCAAGTCTAGGGGCTTAGCAAGCTCTTCGTCTTTGCCAAGTTTAACAAAGTAACTGCCATCGGCCTTTATAGAGACAATCAAGGGCTCTAGGTCGGCATTATCGATAGGCGCTGAGGCGGCTTGGGGCAGATCAACTTTCACGCCCTGATTTAATAGCGGTGCTGTCACCATAAAGATAACTAACAATACCAACATCACATCAATGTAAGGTACAACATTGATTTCTGCCATTGGCTTTTTTTTCATTTTCTTATTTGGAGACATGTTATACGACATAACCAATTTGACTCATAATTTATAAACATTCAAATGACCAGTCAATTAATTATTGCTACGCTAAAGTTAGCAATGCATCAATTAACCACTCTCTTTTTAAATAAGTTGTTTTAATGATGTAGCTGTCGCTGCAATATCGCCATTAATTCTTCTGCAAAAGTCTCATAGTTACTGCCGAGGACATCAGCACGTGCCGCGTAACGATTATAGGCAAGCACAGCGGGAATAGCGGCAAATAAACCCATCGCCGTTGCAATTAAGGCCTCAGAAATACCCGGAGCGACCGTTGCTAGAGACGCCTGCCCTGCAGTCGCCAAGCCTCTAAACGAATTCATAATGCCCCATACCGTACCAAATAAACCGACATAAGGGCTCACCGATGCGACACTCGCTAAAAACGGCAAACTCGCTTCTAATTGTTCTTGTTCACGCGCAAGTGCAACACGCATAGCCCGTTGCGTGCTGACCATAACGGTGTCGTCGTCTATTTTTTCTTGTTGCCTTAGGCGCGTAAATTCTTTAAAGCCGGCTCTAAAAACATTTTCTATGCCTGATACTTGCCCCAAGCTCGCTTTGTTATTACCCTGTCGATAAAGCTGCGTGAGATCGACGCCCGACCAGAAAGTTTTTTCAAAATCGTTAAATGATGATTTTGCTTTGCGTTGAAAGGTACCGCGTTGAATGATCATTACCCAAGAGACAACCGAGGCCAACAAAAGCAGTAACATCACACCTTGCACAACTAAACCTGCCTGACTCACGAGCGACCAAATAGATAAGGTTTGTTCTTCTTTAAGCATAATTAAAAGAGCCTGTTATTAATTCATCGAGTCACATAAAGTGAAAGTGGCGCTAAAACCCCCAAAGCCAATTGTGTAATCACTGCCTTAACGTCTATGGTTGTATCTAAGCATTTGTGCGCAATACTAACACTTCTACTGATCACTTCCACATAAGTAACCACATTGGACAATGGCATTAGAGAAAGCATTCTAGAAAGCACTAGGGAAAACATTGGCCAACAGCAACGGAG
>JBLIME010000111.1:0-8575 GCA_047638515.1 Pseudohongiellaceae bacterium | reverse complement strand
GCACAAATTTATGAGGCCAGCTGCTCAAGGACATTTTGCTCGCGATTAAAATCAACGGCTATTTGAATAAAGCTAAGTGAAAACCCTACAACCAGCGTGTACGACAAGCTATCGGTGAAGCGACGTCGGCTGATTATAGTTTCCTAAAAAGCGACTATAAACGGCTTAGCTTAACACCATTAAGTACAGGTACTCGCCGAGCAGTTTATAATAATTTAGGCGGTGGCGGCTAAAAGCTCTGATTCAAAGGGGACTGAAATAGCGGCATGTGAATAGCCTTGAAGCGCAAACAGGCAGTTTGAACTTTGCTTCCTTAATTGAACAAAATCTACGTTAGAGCGTTCTTTGTGCGCCTTCTCTAAAAAAGTTCGGAGTAGTTCTGTTCGAGTTGCACTCGGCTTAAGTGTCGCCTTTAGGTTCAATGTCGCGCTTGTATGCTCTGACTCAGTGGATATAAAGTCTGCGATTTCGATAGTATGTGGTGCCGATCTTGGGCGTTACCGGTCGGCACAACGAAGAGCCCTACCCGTCAATGTTAGGCAGTTGTGTCGATGTGTGATTTAGGCTTTGCGTTGGTTCCTCGCGACAATCCCCATCATTTTGTAGCTCAGTAACGCAGCCGAAAACTCATAGCAATGGAAGCCTTTAATGGGCGCAAACTCCATAATGTCGAAGCCGATAATATTACTTTGCTTGGCGACCGACTCAAACAGAGATAGCGTTTGATACCAACCTAAGCCGCCGGGAACTGGTGTGCCCGTCGAGGGGAAAATTGATGGGTCAATGCCGTCGACATCAATCGTAAAAAAGATATTTTCAGGAAAGTCGTCGGGTAAGTCAATGGTTTTGATATCGCGAGGAACTAATATGTCTGCGTCCATGTGAGCGATATCAAATATCTTGCGAGTGGCGACCTCCTCCTCGCAAAGGGCGCGAATACCCAACTGAAAAATAGGGATATCTTCATCCGCGATGCGTTTCATTACCGAGGCGTGACTATAGGGATTACCTTCGTAGGCCTCGCGTAAATCGGCGTGAGCATCAATTTGTACCACTCCAATATCAGTGATGCCCGCCGCCATTAGACCCTTGATAATACCGTAGGTAACTGTGTGCTCGCCGCCTAAACCAATAGGAAAGTGACCCTGTTCAACGATCGCTTGTGTCGCCTGAGCGATATTATCAATGACTTGACTAGCTTTGGCGTCAACATCTACCGGTGGATGTGTGTAGATACCTTTTTTACTGGGGTTACTTTTGCCATCCCAACTTTCGAGTTGCCACGAGGCTCCTAAAATTGCTGCGGGACCCTCTGCGGTGCCCCCGCCGTAAGACACCGAGTGTTCATAAGGCACAGGTAAAATATGGAAGAAGGCGTCCTCTGGCTTGGGATGCGAAAATTCAGAGCCTAAAAAAATGGGATAACCCGGTGCTGCTAGCTGATCAAAGCTGTCCATGAAATTCTCTTTCTATCAATGTGTAGAGTGTTTTGTGCCTATCTATAGTTAGGATAGTCGTGTTTTAAAATCTTCGTAAGCAAACTTGCGGACGATCCTCAAGGTGTCGGTTTCAGAATTCCACAGTGCAATTGCCGGTAGTGCAATACCATTAAACGTTGTGGTTTTTACCATCGTGTAATGCGACATATCGTCAAATAATAAGCGCTGTCCGATTTGTAGTGGTTGCTGAAAGCTGTAGTCACCCATTACGTCGCCAGCCAGACAAGTTTGCCCGCCCAAGCGATAACGATGTTGGTATTCATCCGGCTGCCCCGCGGTAAAAATATCAGCTCGATAAGGCATCTCGATCGTGTCGGGCATGTGACAAGTGGCCGAGCTATCCAATATTGCCAGATTCATCGCGTTGTAGGTGAGGTCTAATACCTCTGTTACTAGCACTCCGGTATTCATCGCAATCGCCTCGCCTGGTTCTAGATATACCTGTAATTGGTACTTATCCTGAAACTGTTGGATGCGCTCTATAAGTGCTTGTACCTGATAGCCCTCAGCCGTGATGTGATGACCACCGCCAAAGTTAACCCATTCAAGTGTAGGTAAAATCTCTGCAAACTGCTGTTCAATGACTACCAAGGTGCGCTCAAGCGCGTCAAAGTCTTGTTCACACAAGGTGTGAAAATGCAGACCATTGATACCTTCAAGATGAATACGTGCAAAATCTTGACCGGTAAATTCTGTATGCGGTATACCAAGACGCGAGCCGGGTGCGCAGGGATCGTATATGGGTGTTGCACCCTCCGAGTGCAGCGGATTTATACGCAAGCCAAACTGTAATTCAGGTCTGCGGGTTCTTGCACGTTGAATGAGGCTCTGAAAACGCTGCCACTGATTAAGAGAATTGAAAACGACATGATTAGAAATTTGCAAAATTTCCGTTAAATCAGCCTCGGTGTAGGCGGCAGAGTAGGTGTGAATTTCACCGCCAAATTCCTCGTGACCCAGGCGTGTCTCGTACAAGCCGCTTGAGCAGGTACCCGATAAATAATGACTAATCAGCGGCGCTAGGCTGAACATTGAGAAAGCTTTGAGTGCGAGCAGAACTTTCGCCCCCGATGCCTGTTGCACCTGCGCTAGTATTTTTAGATTTTGACGCACGGCTACCTCGTCAACAACAAAGCATGGTGATGGCACCCTTGCCGCGTCGAATGTCAAAAAGCTTTTGCTTCTAATCATGCAGTGATATTTCTCTAGGTTAAACCATTACAAAAGGTCAAAGTCGGGATCCTCAATGACTTTCCACGGCAGCCCGTATTGATTCATGTTAGCCATAAATGCATCGGGGTCTAGTTGTTCCATATTCCAAACTCCCGGTTGCATCCACGTACCTTCCAGCATCATTTTGGCGCCTATCATGGCGGGTACACCGGTGGTGTAGGAAATTGCTTGAGACTGAACTTCTTTGTAACAGTCTTGATGATCTTTGACGTTGTAAAGATACACCGTCTTTTGCCTGCCATCTTTGATGCCGCTTACGACACAGCCAATACAGGTTTTACCGTGGGTGCGCGGCCCTAGCGAAGATGGCTCTGGCAGCAGCTGCTTAAGAAACTGTATTGGCACAATTTTCTGGCCCTGAAATTCTATGGGTTCAATGCCCGTCATGCCAACGTTGCCCAGTACCTCTAAATGCGTTAGATAACTCTCGCCAAAACTCATCCAAAATTGGGCTTTCTTTAAGGTGGGAATATGCTTGGTGAGTGACTCTAACTCTTCGTGGTACATGCGATAAATATTGTAGGTACCCACGTCATCGGGACAAGTAAAAGATTGCTTGACCGACAGCGCCGGTGTAGTTACAAAATTACCATCTTCCCAATGTTGACATTTGGCGGTAACTTCGCGGATATTAATCTCAGGATTAAAGTTAGTCGCAAACGGATAACCATGATCGCCACCGTTAACATCGATAATATCTAGAGTGTGAATTTCATCAAAGTAATGTTTAGCGATATAGGCGGTGAACATATTGGTCGCACCCGGATCAAAACCCGAACCGAGTAGCGCCATTAGACCCGCTTTCTGAAATTTATGTTGATAAGCCCATTGCCATTTATACTCGAATTTTGCCGTATCTAGCGGCTCGTAATTGGCGGTATCCAAATAATGCACACCGGTTTCAAGGCAGGCATCCATAATCGTTAGATCTTGGTAAGGCAGTGCAACATTGATTACCAGTTTGGGTTTGACCTGATTAATCAGTGCAACTAGCTCAGGTACGTTATCGGCGTTTACCTGTGCTGTTTTGATCGGCCGCTGAAGCTGTTTTGCAATAGCGATACATTTTTCTTCGTTGCGACTGGCGAGCACGATGTTGGAAAAGATCTCTGGAACTTGAGCACACTTATGGGTGACGACTTGGCCGACGCCACCGGCGCCAATGATTAATACAGTGGTCATTGTCTACTCCTTAGTTTTCTTTTTCATAATAGGTGTAGCCACACATGCTGGCATTAAATGTTTTGATCATTTGCTGGCGCTCGCGCGCGGTAATGCGGCCTTCTTTGACGGCTCGCTCTGCGGTGTTGCGATAGCGTAGCTGCATTTCTTTGGGTTCGTACTCAACATAACTTAAAACATCGGCGATGGTATCGCCTGGGATTTCCTTAACAAAATCAAAAGTGGCGTCGCTGTTGATGCGCACACTGACAACATTAGTGTCGCCAAACAAATTGTGCAGGTCTCCTAAGGTTTCTTGATAGGCGCCGACTAAAAATACGCCTAAATAATACTCTTCGCCAGCTTTTAGCGGGTGCAGCGCTAGAGTTTCGGCAGTTTCGTGTTCGCCAATAAAGCGATCAATTTTCCCATCGCAGTCGCAGGTAATATCGGCGATGATGGCATTGCGACTGGGGTATTCATCAAGCCTGTGAATGGGCATGATGGGAAACAACTGATCGATAGCCCAGATATCGGGAAGCGATTGAAATAAACTGAAGTTTCCGTAGTAAATATCAGCTAAAGATAACTTTAATCCCTCCAGGTCTGCTGGAATACGCTCCATGTTTTCGAGTAGGTCGCCGATGCGATGAAGAATGTCCAGAAACAAGTTTTCAGCGATGGAGCGTGCACGTAGATTAATTTGTCCGCGAGTAAATAATTCGCGCACTTCGTCACGGTAAAAATGTGCGTCGTTATAGCATTCTTGCACACGCTTTGGCGTTAAATATTCAAACACGCCACGCATGCTTTCCAATAAAGCATGCTCTTGATCTTGCGCTTGCGGCAGCGTGATCGGCTCAAAGTGGTTAACATCAAGTACATTAAAAAGCAGAATCGATGCATAGGCGACGGTGGCGCGCCCGGATTCTGTGACTATCACCGGATGAGGAATGGCGTACTCATCTAAGGTCTGCTTGAGGGTCTCGACAATGCCTTCACAGTATTCATCCAGGCTATAGTTACGACTCTGTTCATCACTGCTGAGTGCGCCGGAGTAGTCGACAGCTAAACCACCGCCCAAATCGATATGGGATAACGCTGCCCCCTCGCTTACCAGATCACTATAGTAGCGGCTGGCCTCCACTACACCTTTACGGATTTCTTGGATATTAGGAATTTGTGAGCCCAGATGACAGTGCAGCAATTGCAAACAGTGCAGCATCTTCTCAGCCTTGAGTGTGTCGACAACTTCAATTAGTTGCGTGGCAGTTAAGCCAAATACGCTGCGATCGCCACTTGTAGAGTTCCAATGACCACTAATTTTTGAGGCCATTTTAATGCGTACGCCCATTGTGGGTTCAATCCCTAAGGCTTTGCTGCGCTCGATAATGATTGGCAGTTCAGTGGGTGTTTCAATCACAAAGAAACAGCGAAACCCAAGCTTTATGGCTTGCAGCCCTAATTCGACGAACTCCTCGTCTTTATAGCCGTTGCAAATAATTAAGCTACCGGGTTCTTGCAGCGTCGATAACGCAGCAATCATCTCAGGTTTGCTGCCGACTTCTAAGCCATGCTGATAGCGCTCGCCAAAGGCGGCTATTTCTTCAACCACTTGGGCTTGCTGGTTGACTTTAATGGGGTAGACTCCACGATATTGATTGGCGTAATCGTGTTCATCAATGGCGCGTCGAAAGGCCTCGTTTAAGCGCATAATCTGCGTATCGAGAATATTCTCGATACGCAGCAACACCGGCATTTGCAAGTCGCGCTCAACCATACCTTCGATAATATCCAACAGTGCCACTGCGGTATCTTGTGTTTTAACCGTTACCTTGCCGTCTTCGGTGACACCAAAATAATCATCTGCCCAGCGGTGTATGCCGTAAAGCTCAGCAGATTTTTTGGTGTCCCACGGGGGCGAGTTGTGCCGAGTCAAATGTTTTCTCCATGCGCAGTGGTAGGTTTCTTCAAGGCTGATAAGCTAAGTGAGCAGTGACCGCTAGCGGTATTTTTAAGCGGAGTATTTTGCCGTAGTTTGCTGTTAAATACTATACTTTGATGACTTAAAATAGAGCCTGTGACACCTAAACATTGAGCGTATGAAATATTAAAATCGAGGTCGAATATCGATCCTTTCAAATTGCGATAAGTGCTTGCTGGTATCGACCTGTTCATAGTAAGTTGGATAAATTAGACCTCTAATATTTATACGTTGATTGCGTCAATATTGTTATACGGGAACAATAAATAGACATATAAATAGACACATAAATAAAATTATGGGTGGAGATGACAAAACGCTATCAGCACCGTCTATAAGTTGCGGTGCATCAGTCGACGGAAAAATAATATGTTGTTCTCAGATAACTTTTCTACATTTTCTATAAAAACTCGAGGCGCCGAAATTAAAGGAGTCCATGGCGGCACAGGTAGTCCGCTATTACTCATTCATGGCTATCCACAAACCCATGTGCTTTGGCACCGGGTGGCCCCGCTATTGGCACAGCACTTTCATGTGTTCTGTCCTGATCTTCGAGGCTATGGCGATAGCAGTATGCCGGCGAGCTCGGTGGATCACGCGACCTATTCTAAGCGCGCAATGGCCGAGGATATGGCGGAATTAATGAACCAACTGGGACACGACAAATTTTTTGTTGCCGGCCACGATCGCGGAGCAAGAGTCACGCATCGTTTAGCACTCGACTATCCGCATAAAATATTGAAGGCTTGTATTATGGATATTATGCCGACACGCTTTATGTTTGATTCGACCGATCAGAATTTTGCAACAGGCTATTATCACTGGTTTTTTTTGATACAGCCCAACGGCCTGCCGGAAAAAATGATCGGTGCCGATCCAGCGTACTATTTGACGGAAAAGTTAAAGCGTTGGGCCGCACCTGAGATGATTTTTTCGGCTGAAGCAGTGGCGGAATATATTCGCTGCTTCAGCAAGCCTGAAGCTATTCATGCAAGCTGCGAGGATTATCGGGCTGCGGCAACTATCGATCTTAAGCACGATGCCGCGGATGAAGATAAAAAGATAGAGGCGCCCCTACTAGTTTTATGGGGGTCGAAGGGCTTCGTTAATCGCAGCTATAAGGTGCTGGATATATGGTCTGATTATGGTGCTTGTGTTAGCGGCAAAGCTTTAGACTGCGGGCACTTTCTTCCCGAGGAGGCACCAGAGGATGTATCTAAGGAGCTACTGACATTTTTTAAAGATTAGTTATTTAGTAATTATGCTCGAGGTCTGTCGTACCTGAGCGAGAGCTTTACCGCAATAGCTGTCATTGTGATGGATGTATCAGACCGCTAGCCCAGACTAAACTTAATGGGTTCATTAGAATGCAACAACAGAAAGCTTAGCAAAGTTCGGGACGAACGACTCTCAAATCTTGCTAGAGCATGCTTTGACTGCGGCCTATCTTTGGAGCGCATGGTCAGTAGCTTTTCGACCATGTACTGATGGCAATTAAAGAGCGGGCTAAAAAAACAGCGATGAGGTTGAAACTGCATAGCAGAACTTATTTTTTAAAACCAATGGCGGGTGCGGTTGGCAAACCATACCAGTGACAACATTACCGGTACCTCGACAAGTACTCCCACAACGGTGGCCAAGGCGGCACCTGAATGCAAACCAAAAAGTGAAATGGCGACCGCTACCGCCAGTTCGAAAAAGTTTGATGTACCAATCATGCTCGCAGGTGCAGCCACGTTATGGGGTAACTTTAAGCGCTTAGCAAAAAAATAGGCAAGGGCAAAAATTCCATAGGTTTGGATCAGCAGCGGGATCGCAATCAATACAATAAGTTGTGGCTTGTCGATAATAGTCTGTGCTTGAAAACCGAATAAGAGCAGTACCGTGGCCAATAAACCTACGATTGACCAAGGCTTTAATTGCTTAATTAAGTTGGCCACGCCATCGGGTGATGAGCGCTTGTTGAGTTTGGCTCGGGTGATTACGCCCGCAATCAACGGTAATAAAACATACAGTAACACTGAGATAAGGAGTGTCTCCCAAGGTACCTCAATATTACTCATGCCTAATAAAAATGCGGTGATAGGCGCAAACGCAAAGATCATAATGACATCATTAATAGAGACTTGAACCAACGTATAATTAGCGTCGCCCTTGGTGAGCTGACTCCACACAAAAACCATGGCTGTGCAAGGTGCTACACCCAATAAAATCATGCCAGCAATATATTCGTTAGCCGATTGTGGGTCGACGAGATCGGCAAACAACACCTTAAAAAATAACCAGCCTAGCGCGGCCATGGTAAAGGGTTTAATCAGCCAGTTGATCACTAGCGTTAACGCTAGGCCTTTGGGTTTTTTCCCCACGTCTTTAATGGAGCTGAAGTCTATCTGTATCATCATGGGATAAATCATTAACCAAATCAGTAGGGCTACTACCAAGTTAACGTGTGCGTACTCGAGGGTGGCAATAAACTCAAAAGAACCGGGTATTAACAGACCCAGTCCAATGCCTGCGATGATGCTTAAGCCCACCCATACCGATAAGTAACGTTCAAATAAGCCCATGACTAAGTTCCTTGGTCGCGTTAAGAGATAATGAGCCAGATATTTGCTGACCTTGTATTAGTTGTTGCATTAATTGGCTCCAAAGGCTGTGAGTTCTGCTCGCAATGCTTGCCGATCCGATAGATTATGGT
>JBLIME010000110.1:0-8687 GCA_047638515.1 Pseudohongiellaceae bacterium | reverse complement strand
ATTTTGGTGTTTGGTATTAAATGCGCGCATCATACGGTAAAAAAGTACGTTTTTCATGCGCTATCGTGCTTTTTTAACTAGCGCGAAGGCGCTAAAGATATAGTTTTTATGGTTAATTAATACGATAAGTTTTAAGCGCTGCTGATTCATGAAGCTGTTTGATAAAGATACATCATAGTAGATGAGTGCTAGGCAGGTTTTTCGTTTTGGCTTTGTGGCATCAATCTGCACAGAAATGCACAGAAAGGTTCCAAAGTTTTCTAAACATTGACCTTCTATGTCGATGCACAGACGTTCGTGCTATCTTAAATCATTGCGGGTGATTTTTAAAATAACGCGCCTGTGTGTCGGTCTAAGGTTTAATAGTAATTGACTAACTATTCATTAACTCACTAATTATGGAAGTGATTAAAGCAATGATGCAGCATATTCACATACTTGGTATTTGTGGCACTTTTATGGGCAGTCTGGCTCAGTTAGCAGTTGCTAAAGGCTTTCGGGTGACGGGGTGCGACGCCAATGTTTATCCACCCATGAGCACACAGCTTGAGGGTGCTGGTATAGAGTTGATTGAGGGCTTTAGTATTGAACAGTTATCTTTAAATCCTGATGTGTTTATAATCGGCAATGCGATGAGTCGCGGCAACAGCTTAGTCGAAGCTATTTTAGAGGCGGGACTCCCCTATGTATCGGGTCCGCAATGGCTCCACGACAATATATTACAGGGCAAATGGGTGTTGGCTGTCGCGGGCACCCACGGCAAAACTACTACTAGCAGTATGTTGGCTTGGATTTTAGAGTACGCTAATATGCAGCCTGGGTACTTGATTGGTGGAGTGCCCTCTAATTTTGATGTGTCAGCACGCTTAGGGTCGACGCCTTTTTTTGTGATTGAGGCTGATGAATACGATAGTGCCTTCTTCGACAAGCGCTCTAAGTTTGTACATTATCAGCCGCGTACGCTGATTATTAATAATCTTGAATTTGATCACGCCGACATTTTTGATGAGCTTAAAGATATTCAAAAACAGTTTCATCATCTGCTGCGAATTGTGCCTAGTAACGGATTAGTGATACACCCTAGTGATACACCGGGAGTAGACGAGGTGCTTGCCAAGGGTTGCTGGACCCCGCGTCAATCTTTTGCGGTTGGACATCAGCCTTTGTCACCAGTCGCTGGCGACGCTGAGAGCAGCCATACTGAGGAGTTTAATGCCGAGACGGGTGTAAATTGTGGCGGCGTATCTAAAGACCCAATTAATAACTCGGATAATTGGTCCGTGGAGCTAGTAGCTGGTGATGGTTCGCATTTCAATGTGTTTTTTGAAGAGCGACAGCTGGCGAGTGTTCGGTGGTCACAATTGGGGCGACACAATATTGCTAACGCGCTGGCTGCTATTGTCGCTGCACGTCATGTGGGGGTAACTCCAGAAATTTCTGCCGAAGCACTTGCCACCTTTGCCGGGGTAAAGCGACGGATGGAGTGCCTCTATAGCGCACCGGACATTTCTATTTATGATGATTTCGCCCATCATCCAACCGCGATTGCAACAACATTGGATGGCTTGAGAGCTAAAGTGGGGGCAGAGAAAATTATTGTGCTGATCGAGCCTCGCTCAAACACGATGCGTATGGGTGTGCACCAAGGGTGTTTAGCTGAAGCCTTTGAGTGTGCTGACGAAGTGTTATGGTTCAGCCCTGATTCGATGACATGGGATATAGAAACTGTGATTGATCAAACCAGAGTGCCGGCTAGGCAGTATAATTCTATAGCGTTAATGATAGAGGCAGCCGTCGACTTATATCAAGCCTCAACGCTACCTGTGCACTTAGTGATTATGAGTAACGGTAGCTTCGAGGGTATCCATCAGCAGTTAATAGGTGCACTTTAGTTAGCTCTAGTCATCATTCCTTCACAATTTAATATGATTAATATTTATGAATAAACCCATTGATTCGCCAACTTTCCCAAGAACGATTACTTTGGCGCTAACCGGTGCCTCGGGCGCCCAGTATGGACTCCGTTTACTAGAGTGCCTGCTAGCAGCTAATTGCCGAGTGTATTTAATGATTTCTCGTGCAGCCGAGATTGTGATTCGCGCCGAAACTGACTTAGTGTTGCCGGATGCCTCGGCAGATACAGAGAATAATGAGCAACTATCAACGTTGCAGGAACGCTTTAATGCAAAAGAGGGACAGTTACTGTTGTTTAGTCGAGAAGACTGGTTTGCACCTGTTGCCTCGGGTTCAAGTAGTCCGGCCTCGATGGTTATTTGCCCTGCAAGTGGAGGCACGCTCTCGTCTATCGCCCACGGAGCTAGCAATAATTTAATAGAGCGTGCCGCTGATGTAGCACTGAAAGAGCGACGACAATTAATTGTCGTTTCAAGAGAGGCGCCTTACTCTCAGATTCATCTTGAAAACATGTTAAAAATTACGAAAATGGGTGCTGTGGTGATACCGGCTAGCCCAGGCTTCTATCACGCACCAAAAACGATTAACGATTTAATTGATTTTATTGTGGCGCGAATACTGGATCAATTAAACATAGAGCAGAAAATTTTGTCGCATTGGGGGGAATGAGATCCAACAGCTGTCGATAAAATCTCATAGCGGCCAATAAAGTTGCGCTTGGCTTGATAAAAATTCAATTTCATTAACTGACGATGTGATAAACCTTTGCTTTTAAATTGAGGTTTATTCAAGGACCTCACATGCTGGATCGCTTCTGTCGTGCATATTTTTATTGTGTTTTACGACAACCCCTACTTTCTTTATTAGCTGTTATCGGTGTCGCTCTTGCCTTAATGACACAGCTGCCCAATTTAAAAATTGATGCATCTTCAGATTCCTTGACCTTAGAGTATGACGAGGATCTCGATTACTTCCGTGAGATCAGTAAGCGCTATCAGGCGGGCGATTTTTTAGTGCTGACGTACAAGCCACAAAGCGATCTTTTCTCTGACGTTGCATTGGCGAATTTAAAAAACTTAAAAGATGAATTGAAACAAGTAGAGGGCGTTGCGAGTGTTACCTCTATTTTAAATGTCCCGCTTTTATACAGTCCTCCTATTGGTTTAACTGAAATTGCCACCGATGTAAAAACATTGTTGGACGCCGGTGTCGACTATAAGCTTGCCAAAAAAGAATTTTTAGAAAGTCCTATTTACAAAGATATGTTGCTGGGCCCCGATGGCAAAACAACTGCGATATTATTAAGCTTAGCAACCGACAATCAATTTATAGAGCTTGTGCGTGAACGCGACGCCTTGCGCTTGAAGCGCGATACCGATGGATTGAGTTTGGAGGAGCAGCAACAGTTAGCCATTATTAGCGAAACGTTTACGAACTATAGCACTGAGAAAAACCAATTAGATGCTCAGCGAGTCGAACTTGTACGAGGTATCGCTAATCACTATCGTAATAACGCTGAGATCTTTCTTGGCGGCGTTACTATGATTACCGCTGATATGGTGAAGTTTATTCGCAGTGATATTATTGTTTTTGGTTCAGCGATCATTGTTTTTATTATTTTGAGTTTGAGTTTTATTTTTCGCCAATGGCAGTTTGTCTTGCTACCACTGACTACCTGCGTGTTAACACTGATCATTATGCTTGGCTTTTTGGCTGCGATTGATTGGCGTTTAACCGTCATCTCATCTAATTTTGTTGCGCTATTATTAATTGTTGGGCTTTCGATTACGATTCATTTGATTGTGCGTTATCGCGAGTTCTCGAGTCAGAATCTGATGTTGGAACGTCAAGAAAATTTGCGTAAAACTATTAACTCAATGTTCCAGCCCTGTTTTTATACCTTGTTGACCACCATTGTTGCATTCGTCTCACTCGTTGTCAGTGGCATTAGGCCGGTGATTGATTTTGGTTGGATGATGATTATTGGTCTGTCTATTGCTTTCGTACTGGCTTTTGTGGTGATCCCAGCAGGTCTAATACTGTTGCCCAAAACAAAACCAAGTGTTGGTGAGGATACCTCTAGTCTGTTTACCTTAAAATTTTCTCGATTCACAGCAAATCATGGCAATATTATTATTATTGGCGGCATTGTTGCAGCCATCATAAGTGTTGTCGGACTTTATCGACTTGAAGTTGAAAACAGATTTATTGATTACTTTCATTCCTCAACTGAAATACATCAAGGTATGTTGGTAATTGACCAGCAGTTAGGCGGCACTGTCACACTCGACATCATTTTAGATAGAAAACTTGAAGACAATGCAGCCCTCAATACTAATAATGTTAACGATGTAAATAGTGGCGCGGTCGATGCTGGCGCTAATGAATTTTCAGGTGATGAGTTTGGCGATGACGCTTTTCCCATCGATCCATTTTCCTCGCAGGCGCCGACTTCTTCCGATGCGTCCGCGCAGGGTGAATTTGCTGGTGATTCTTTTAGCATGCAGAAAAGTGACATCTTTGACAACGACCTTGCCTCGGTTAAAACAAGCGTAGGTTCCACTAAACACAGTGCTAATTATTGGTTTACCCGTGGTGGTTTAGATAAAATCGAAGCCGTTCACGATTATCTTGAATCTCTACCCGAGGTTGGTAAAGTGCAATCGCTTGCGACGGTTTATAAAGTTGCGCGAGACTTGAATGGTAGAACTTTAAATGACTTTGAATTAGCCTTGGTGCGCAATGTATTGCCAAAAGAAATAGAAAATTTTTTAGTGACTCCATATCTTGCACAAGACCGTGAACAAACACGCATTACGTTAAGAGTGAAAGAAACTGATAAAGATTTGCGTCGTAACGAATTGTTAAAAGAAATTAAACGTCATCTAGTAACTGACTTAGGCTTTGATGACGAGCAAGTTCATCTCACGGGTGTTTTGGTTCTTTATAATAATATGTTGCAAAGTTTATATCGCTCCCAGATTGTGACAATAGGAGCTGTTTTTATCGGTATTATGTTGATGTTTATGGTGTTGTTCCGCTCGATAAGCTTATCGCTAATAGCCTTAGTACCAAATATGTTGGCTGCATTAGTCGTGCTTGGTGGTATGGGTTTGGTGGGTATTCCTCTCGATATGATGACAATTACTATTGCCGCTATTGCAGTGGGTATTGGTGTCGACGACGCCATTCATTATATTTGTCGATTTAAACAAGAGTTCTCAGTAGAAAAGAATTATCTTAAGTCTATGCACAAAGCTCATGCATCCATTGGTCGTGCTATGTACTATACATCGGCCACTATTATTATCGGCTTCTCTGTATTAACTCTGTCGCAGTTTATTCCGTCGATTTATTTCGGCTTATTAACGGGTCTCGCGATGTTTGCAGCGATACTCTCCTCGCTGACGCTACTGCCAAAATTGTTGCTTATTTTCAAACCTTTAGGCAAAGAAGAAAGTTTTTAATCTGTCGATAAACGATAAAGCGATTATGCCTATAGTTCTCAGGCGATAGACAAGTTGGCAGCATCTAACCTATATGATAACTTAGCCGATTTGAACATAGGTTATGGAGAGTAAGCGACAGACAACTGATAGATAACCGATACGTTGCTTTTTCAGTATCAATTCATTTTTTAGCGGTATCAGTAGCTAGATGGTTTGGAGATCAGTAGTTGATTGTGGGTTCGTCGATAGGTGACTCTATAAAAACAACAAAAGCCTTTCAGATAGAGCGTCTTTGCGTTACTTTTAAGGTTAAGTCACTGCCATAGCTACTAACAATGTCAACAGTAGTGCTCAAGCCGATAACTTGTCTGGGCAATATCACCGCGCTCGCCGCTATTGATTAAAGTCGCCTCAATTCTTAGGCCACACCTGTCTACCGCCCCTAATTAAAGTTTGTAGATGATACTGTTAATTGAGCGCTGATAGCAGCTGCTGTCTCGTCCTATGTGCGTGTGTTGCTAATACATTATCCAACAATCCTAATAGGACAGGCTCATTACGGGTAAAAATATTTGTTTATTGAGAGTATTGTTAAACAATCTTTTATTCTTACAAACTGCCTGCTCCACGATGATTAATAAACTTATGGAAACTTTAGGCAATATTTTTTTTCATACAACTCTTTGAGTCTACAGTCGCTAATCTTTCTCGCAGCTTAAGTTTATTCTTTACTTACGATGTCCGTATAATGGTCTAGTAGGCTCACTTTTTGAGTAGGGCTTAGTCATCGTTAAGAATATGCCCTATTTACTCGTTAGGCATCAGTACTTAGACGCGATAATGTTCTGCTTTATTGAGCTTAACCTGTGAGATCTGCTCTGTCTGCGCTTTAACTGTAGTTTTTGCATTTGACTTTGAAGCTTGTGCAACTGTATTTTTAATGAGCTCTAAACTTAGGATAATGGCTTAAGATATTTAATATAAGCCTTGTTAGCAAATTTTTGTGCATTTTAGTCCTGTCTACTGAGTCATTGTTATAATGAAATGTGTGCGATATCTTTAAACAAAGGTCCTCTTGTCGGCCACAAAAATATTCGCCAATCTTGCGTGTTTTGAGTGCATCAAGCAACTGGCTATAATTGAGCACCAACGTCTGTAGGCGCATATTTAAAGATTTGGGCGATACAAAATAATTAGCTGTGTGAACTCCCCCTATCGGCCACACGGCATTGACTCTTGTATAAGCGGTCTTGATGTGGCTCAGTTTATTACCTAAGGCCCCATCGAGTAGGGGAGTATCGAGTAAGCTGCAAACGATAACAGCCGTTGCATTCATGCACCCTGACTTGACTGGTGCTCTCAGTGGCGCTTACGCGCTGGCCTTGAGCACCAAGCATGTTGGTGCGTGGGCACTACATCGACAACCCCAGCATACTGGTAATGGCTCTGTTTGGAGGCGTGCTTATAGTCGCTGCTACGAGCGGTTGTACTTAAAAGCCTAATATATAATGGCTACCACTAAGGCTGTTGTTGTGTTCATGTCTAGGTCTGGTCGTTAATCTGTGTCCCACCAATATATGATGACTATGCCTCTTAAGTTAGTGCTAGAATAATCAACCATAGTTAAATCGCGACTGAGCGATATTAACCATAAGTAGTGGCCACTTCTGACGATTGAGCTATTCTTAGAGTAGATTTTATAGCCACTAAATCACCAGACGTCCTCTGGCCTCTTCTCATAAATATTTAGCGAGAAAGGTCTTAAGTTAGCTTTAATGATTTAGGTGCTATCAGTAAAGCTATAATTTTATAGACGACAGGGATCTAAAACTCTAATGAAAGATAGTCATGTGAACGCCAGTTTAAATATATTAGTAGTTCAAAATGAAGTTGCGCTTAACGGGCGTATTTCCGAAATACTCTTAGCGGCTGGTTATAAGCATGTTACCTGCGTCGATTGTGTTCGCAGCGGTCTCGGAGTACTTCGTACCCAACCTATAGAGGCGTTAATTTGTAATATTGATTTACACGAGCTGGATGGATGGAGATTGTCTCGTCTTGTGCGTTCTGGTGTTCTGCGCTGTCGTGCAGGAATCCCTATCCTACTAACCATGTCTACATGGTGTGAGCGTATTGCTGAAGTAACAGCGCGTGAATATGGTGTTGATGATCTCGTCTCAATTGATAACCTAAATGAACTACCTGCTAAACTGGCACCTTGTCTGGACATAGGCTATCGCCACGCCAGGCCTCGAGTACTGGTTATCGAAGACGAGGAAGACACCGCTAACTTAATTGCAAGCATCTTAAAACATCGGTTTGAAGTCGAAGTCGCCAGTGATGGCCGCGCAGGCTTAGATGCATGGCTCGAGCGTCAACACGACTTAATACTACTCGATGTTATGTTGCCAGAATTATCGGGCCCCGAAGTTCTCAGTAAAATTATGGCAATAAAGCCCAATCAGCCTGTTGTTATTATGACTGCGCACGCACCTGTTGAGCAGGCCGAGGAGCTGCTTATTAAGGGCGCAGCTGATTTTATTAGAAAACCTTTCCGCCCAGATGCACTGCGTTCGATTTGTGATGTGGCTTTTAGGCGCGATGATTATATGGTTAGTAATCAGCAATTTGCAACGCGAGTAAAATCGTTGTCAGAGAGAGAATCTGCCTATCGTAAAGTGTCAGAGGCACATCGGCATCTACTTAATAGCTTACAAACAGTGGTCATGGAGCTGGATGCTACTTTTAACATAACCTTTCTAAATGATGCTTGGGAGCGCTTGCTCGGCTTTGAGGTGAAAGACTCTACGAATAAACCACTTAAGCAATTTCTTAGCGCAGCTGAGATCATAAACTATCGAGCCATAACGGCACGTTTAAAAACAGTTCTGTCAGGTCGCGAGGCGAGTTGTGAGCTAGAGGTCATGTTAGATGATGTGGTTGGCCAAAAACGCTGGGCAAAATTAATCGTGACGCGTTTAGTCTCGGAGGATCAACCCGATGCTAAATTATCGGTATGCCTAGATGATATTACGCACCACAAAAAAGATCAGCAACGCTTAGAATACTTAGCGATGCACGATTCTTTGACTGGTCTTTATAATCGACATTATCTTGAAAAATACCTCATCAATTTGTCTGCTGATGCAAAACTAAATCCACAAACACATGGCCTAATTTATTTAGATCTCGATTATTTTAAGGTCATTAACGATACTTTTGGTCATCATCGTGGCGACAACGTTCTGCGCCAAGTGTCTCGTCTGATCAATGATCATATCCGCGATTCCGGTGTGGTGTGCCGATTTGGCGGTGATGAATTCG
>JBLIME010000109.1:0-8704 GCA_047638515.1 Pseudohongiellaceae bacterium | reverse complement strand
ATTATGTGCAAACGTGATGTGAGTAAATAATAATATTTAGCTACGGCTCGTTACTTCTCGGTGTTGGGTATAGCCACCTGAAGGCGCCAGCCTATTTGTATAGGTTTTACAACTTCATCTAAAACCAGCTTTTAGCTTGTCTTTATTTGCACTATTAAACTTAAGTAAACAAGCAATATATAGCTTAAAAATTCTAAAGGCAGGAGGGCTCGCTAAATACAAGCTGCCCGGGATAATCGCAGCAACGAAAGGTCTGCGCTGCACATTAAGTGTTAAAACTAGACTACCTCTCTCTTAATGCTAACTGCTTTGTTTTTAAAATCGGCTTCAGGATATAATCTAATACCGTCTTTTCGCCAGTAAGTACGTCTACATTGACCGTCATGCCAGGAATAATTGGCAGTGAATCAGTCTCGGCACTTAAAAAAGATTCCTTTGTCTCTATTTGAACCAAGTAAAAGCTTTCACCCTCCTCGTCTAAAATAGTGTCGGGACTGATATTAACCACCTCGCCTTGAAGCCCACCGTGTATAGAAAAATCATACGCAGTAAATTTAACCATTGCTTTTTGACCAGGACGCATAAATGCTATGTCGGCAGGCCTTATTTTGGTCTCAATTAAAAGGCTATCCTCAGACGGGACGATCTCTAGCAAATCCATACCGGGTTGCACCACACCACCTAGAGTTTTTACAAACAGTTGCTTGATAGTGCCGGCGACGGGCGACTTCACCACGCGGCGGTCAACTTGGTCGACAATCGCCTGAGTAGTTTCTTGTAATCGGGATAACTCTGCGCTGACATCGTTAAAATCAGACTGTGCCTGACTTTTGAACGCTGACTCTTGAGCCTTTAAGGTTTGCTCAAGTTCTATTAACGATGATTCAATCCTTGGTGTCGATAATTTAACCGCCTCAAGATCACCGCGTAAATCATTAGCTTGGCGCTGCAAACGCAACAACTCTACTTGCGAGACAGCACCCTCGGCCACGAGTGGCTGAGTTAGATCTACCTCTGTTTTGAGTAAGCGATAACTCCGACCGAGCTGCAATGCTTTTGCAGCTAATTCTGATAGCTCTTGTTTCTTTTGTGAAATTTGCTGAAAAATGATCTGACTACTGGCTATATTTTCACGTTGACGTGCATAAAAAAGATTTTTTTCGGCATCAACCGTTGCCGCAGTCAGTAGTGTTAATAGTTTTGCCTCGGGAAAGTCACTGCCCTCAGCCTCTGCTTTCAATCGCGTTGATTTAGCTAATAACTGCGCTTGATTGACCTTAGCCTCGCTAAGCGATGACGAAAAGCCGGTACTGTCTAGCCGAATAACCGGCTCTCCACGCTTAACAACTTGTCCTTCGCGAACAAACACTTCAGCGACAATACCCCCTTCTAAATTTTGAATTAGTTGTACGGAGCGCGAGGGAATAACTCGACCTTCACCACGGGTAAATTCATCGATTTCGGCATAAGCCGCCCATACTATGATGATCACAACGAAAGCCATTATCATCCAGAGTAGCTGCTGCCCCCCACGAGGCGATTGGTGCAAAACTGCAGCCGCCGCCGATGAAGCAAAAGATAAATCCTCGCTAGACACAGGCTTATTAGACACAGGCAATGCTAATGAATCAGGGTTGAGTGACACGAAGTTGGCCTTTTTTTAATGCATCAATTACGGGTTCTTTTTTTCCATCGGCAATAAGTCTGCCGGCGTCGAGTACGATCACTCGATCGACGAGTGTCAGTAAAGACATTTTATGGGTCACTAGTATTAGCGTCGAATCTTTCAACTCGCCGGATAAGTTCTCTTTAACTAAAGCTTCGGTGCTGTTATCCATGGCGCTAGTCGGCTCATCTAACAGGCACATGGTAGGCTTGCCTAACAGTGCTCGAGCCACACCAATGCTTTGACGCTGGCCGCCGGAGAGTGCCTCGCCGCGCTCTCCTACTGCACGATCAAAACCTAAGGGATGTCTATCGACAAATTCTTTAACGCCGGCTACTTCCGCAACTCTAATAATATCTGCATCACCAGTGCTGGGAGCACCATAAACAATATTTGATTTAATCGAGCCCGCAAACAAAATAACATCTTGGGGCACGTAACCCATATGAGCACGCAAATCCGCCGGATCAATTTGCTGGCTATCGATACCATCAAATAAAATGCTGCCCTCAGTAGGCTGGTAAAGTCCTAACAGTAGTTTATGTATTGTAGTTTTGCCCGAGCCTATACGGCCAATTATAGCTACCTTTTCATTCGGCTGAATAGTGAACGAAATATTCTCTAAGGCGGCTTGCTTCTCATTAGGATAATTGAAATTGACTTTATTAAATTGGATCGCGCCCTTAAAACTAGGCCGCTTAATGAAGGGCTTTTCGGGATTTCGCTCTTGTGTTTTAGAGACAATGTCGTCGAGTGCTGACAGTGCAGTTTTAGTTTGATCGTAATTAACCAGTAGTGTCGCTATTTGCGATATTGGCCCCAACGCCCGGCCAGCCAACATGACCGAGGCGATCAAAGCTCCCATAGTAAGTTCGCGCTCGGCAATCAAATAGACACCAATAATAACAATAGCTACGTTGGCAACTTGCTGAATAAAACCTGAAAACAAGCTAACAGAAAGCGACAACATGCGCATGCGTTGTCCCCAGTGGGCAACGTGACCGACCGAGTTTTCCCACAGACGTTGCAAAGAGCCCTCGGCACCGAGGACCTTGACGGATTCTAGCCCAACCAACGATTCAATAAGTGTTGAGTTTTTTTGAGCCGAGGCCACAAAGGTTTGCTCTATGGCATTTTTAATCGGCTTTTGCATCAACCAGCCATAGATCAAAATGAGAGGCAGTGCAATAATAGGTACCCACACTAACGAGTCACCCACATAGTAAATAACGATGAGAAAAAGAAAAACAAAGGGGACATCTACCAACGCCGCAATACTTGACGAGGTATAGAAATTTCTTACACTATCAAACTCTCGAAACTGACTGGCAAATGAACCTATTGAACTAGGACGCTGATCATAGCGAGCACCTAGTGCGCGCTCAAATAAAAATCCAGATAAAATAATATCTGATTTTTTACCGGCAACCTCAATAAAATAGCCACGAAGGCCTTTGAGGACAATATCAAACAAATAGACAATAAATACGCCTATTGCCAGCACCCACAGAGTCTCAATGGCCTGATTAGGCACCACTCGATCATAGACATTCATAACAAACAAGGGTGTTGCGACGGCAAATAAATTAATAAATAATGAGGCAAATAATACATCTCGATATATTCGCCAAGACGATTTCATCACTGACCAAAACCAGTGATCGCTTTTCTTTTTTGAAATTAATTCTTCTACATGCTCGAAGCGAATCTCAGCTTTAACGTAAATACAATAACCTGAATAGCTGTCCCTTAGCTTTGATAGGCTGATAGCAACCTCTCTATCTTTGTTACGATCATTAACAGCAGTCTTGACGATAACCGCTTTACCTTGCGCTTGATCAACAGCTTTTAAAACAACCGCTCTATTCTTATCAAGTATTAATACAACGGGAAGCACAATGGTCGGAATTTCAAAAAAGTCGCGCTTGGTGACTTTAGCCGCGAGACCTGCGCGAGCCGCAGCTCGAACAAAAAGATCGGGAGTAAGCAGCTTGTCAATAAGCGGCAAGCCTGCGACAAGTGTTGTCTCCGAACAAGGCGTGTTTTTCAGACGAGTCATCTGCAACAAGCAAATTAGCAACTGATCATGAGTGAACTCATTTGCCCTTAATTTTTCAGGCTTAGCACTATGATTAGTATTACGCGCATTTAACGAATCCTGATGGGGTTCTTTTTGTGGCATTTAATCGCCTTATAGGTAGCCAAGTTGTTGACAAGATTCACAATACATTAATGAATATAGTATTATTTTAGTCTATTCTGTTATAAATGCCTTATCGTTGCACAAATACCTTCATCTGCAAATTAACAGCGAAGCTAACATGCCTTATATCAAACGCAATCTTGACGGATCTATCGACTCTCTTAGCTTATCTCTAAATGATGAACATCCCGAGTACATCTCAGCTACTAACCATGAGTTAATCGAGTTTCTTTCATTTAACGACGAGACAGAAATATCTAAGTCTGCATTAGTGGAGTCCGACAGCGATATTGCTCGAGTTACTGAAGACTTGGTGTATTTATTGATCAATAAAAATATTATTCTTTTTACCGAGCTGCCCCAAGCTGTGCAAGCAAAGCTCTTAGGTAGAGAGAAGCTACGTTCCAACTTAACAGACACTACTGACAATTTCTTACACGACGATGAGTTACTATAACTTACTCCCAACGAATTACATTAACTTATCTTCGTAAACCGTTAGAATATCAACTTTTTAGGGGTTGTAGTTAGTCCTTACACTTTCGAGTTGATTACATAGTATTTCGGCTCCCTGCAAGATTCTTACAGTGTGCCTTTGTAGTAAATCAGGAGGAATAAAAAACAGATTGTTGTCGTTGACCGCGCGTAAACTTCGCCAATTTGACCACTCGACTAGCCAGTCCGACCCTGCAGAGCCCGTATTACTAGTTACAATTGAAGCAGGATTGCGTGCTAACACTGACTCAATACTAATTTTTGGCGCTATAACTATCGCATCTGCAAAACTATTATAGCCACCACACAAATTAATCACGTCGCTAATAATATGATCGCCATTGATTGTGCGTAAAGGCTTATCCCAAACTTGGTAAAAAACGCCAATTTTTTCGAGCTCGGAGTAACGTCGTTTCAATGCATCAAGTTTTTGTAGATATATATCAATACTTATTTTAGCCGTATTTTTTGTGCCGGTCATTGTTGCAATATCTTGAATAGATTTTGCAACATCCTCTAATACTTTTGGCTCGTCGATGTAGACCGTTAAACCCAGATCAATTAATTGTTGAATGAAGCTAGCAGAATACCCAGTACCCCAGGCAATAATTAAATCGGGTTTTAATGCTAAAACAGCCTCAGCACTGAACCCTTGCATGCTACCGACTCTTGGTATTTTTTTTGCTTTTTCCGGATAATCAGAATAATCAACTGCGCCAACGATTAAATTACCTGCTCCCGCAGAGAAAATATTTTCTGTAATATGCGGCGCTAAAGAGACAATTCTTTTTGCAGGTTGATCGAGCATGACTAAACGTTTTGCATAATCAACTACCACAAAGTCGGTATATAAGTTTTTGTCTATTAAATTTTCACTTAAATTTTTAACGGATTTTATCGAAGCAGCATTAACTGGCGACATCATAAAATAGATGGCGAACATCATAAAAAAAAACAAGCTGATTATCTGATGTGGTTTTGACGTTAAGTTGGTGACCGTGAAAAAATTAATAATCATTTATACAATACTCACAACATAATAATTTAGGATTTCACTGATTTTAACAACTTGTAAAACTTGCTATTTATTAAAAGTCGTTAAGCAGTTATGATCATTGGCTTAGATGATATTGGATGTGTGATAATTTCAGCATCGAGATCATATAAAGTTTTAAGTAGTTGCTTTGTTATAATTTTATCTGGCCTACCTGAGGCAACCAACTCTGAGTGGCTCAACGCTAATAGTTTATCTGAATAATTAATAGCTACATTAACATCGTGGACAATCATAACGATAGCCACACCTTGATTTGCAAAGTCACGAATTATTTTCATTAATTGTTGTTGATGGCCTAAGTCGAGCGATGTCGTGGGCTCATCTAAAAAAAGAAGTCTTTTATCGTTACTTTCTTCGCGCCATATCTGAGCCATCACGCGCGCTAGTTGCACGCGCTGTTTTTCGCCTCCAGATAACCGTGTATATAAACAATTTTTTAAATGATGGATGTCTAAGGCACTAAGCGCCTCGCTTATGATGATCGCGTCTATTGTTTTACCACTGCTGTGTGGCGTTCTACCTAAGCTAACAACTTCTTCCACGCTGAAGGGAAAATTAAGTAGATTTGTTTGCGGCAGACAGGCAATTTGCCTTGCTCTTTTAACAAGGGATAACTGCTTAACATCATGCCCGCAAAAAAAAATACTTCCCTCTACTCGATAGGCTTTTTGTACGTCGCTCATTAGTGCATTCATTAACGTAGTTTTACCCGCACCATTAGGCCCAATAATCGATAACAACTCACCCGATTCAACGTTTAAAGATATATTGCGCAACAGACAAATATCACCCATGTAAACTGATAACTTATCGGCAGTTAATACATCCATTAGCTCACACCTAATGAATGTCGACGTGTCAGTAGTGAGATAAAAAAGGGCACACCAATTAAAGCCGTTATTATACCTACAGGTAACTCAACGGGTGCAAGTACGACTCGAGATATATTGTCAGATAACACTAACAAAATCGCACCTCCAAGTGCAGATGCGGGTAGTAAGTGGCGATGATCTGGACCAATTAATAAACGAAAGATATGCGGGACCACTAAACCAATAAAGCCAATAACTCCAGCCAAGGCCACACAAATACCCACGGCTGCCGCTACAAAAACAATACTTACTTTTTTTAATTTTTCTGTATCAACACCCAAGTGACGGGCCTCAGACTCACCCAACAGTAGCGCATTTAATGCGTAGCTGTAACGCGGCAACACTGTACCCATTAATAAGACGACAAAACCTGCTAATAAAACATGATTGAAAGTTGCAGCCTCTAATCCACCCATGCGCCATAAACTAATGCGGCGTAGCATTTCATTATTTGCGTAAAAGTCCAAAAAGCCGGTCAGGCTACCTACAAGCGCTGTGATACCAATACCAGCCAACAGCATAGTAGCAACCGAAGTGCCGAAAGGGTTTTTAGCCAAAGAATAGACAATGTAGACCGCTACTATTCCTCCTATAAAAGCACCCGCAGATAACACTGACATACTTAACCAGGGAACCTGATAACCCGTAAAAAAAACAATCACTAGACTCGCTCCTAAAGAAGCACCAGCGGTGACGCCTATAATAGAGGGGTCAGCTAATGGGTTGCGAAACAGCCCCTGCATAACTGCACCACTAACAGCAAGTATTGCGCCCACAAATACTGCAAGCAATACGCGCGGAAGACGTATATCAAAAATAATGGCCTGATAAAAATGAGGGGCTTGTGTTTGATCGAGGCTGATACGCTCGGATACCACCGAGAACAAATCACTTAATGGAATATTAACCGCACCCGTTAAAATGCCACAGACAATGAAGAGCGGCAAAATAATGACGAGAGACAACAATACTCGACTAGGGTTCATCCTTTTCATAGACCACCATTCACATTAATAATCGCGTATCACTGACACTTCAACCACTGTTATCGTTAGCATATGAACGTATGTAAATAACTTGAAAATTATTTGCCTGATTGTTTTATTAACTATTCACTTAAAGCTTTTAATCTCGCCTGCGGAGGTACTACCAATTAGCTGTTATGAAGGTTTAACTTTACCTAGAGCAGAATATTTGTATTGAGCTCTTGAAACGAACATTTGGGCCTGTAGTCATTTGGCCAAATAATGTTAGATAAAGGCATAAGAGAAAAACACATGTAGCTAAACCTACACCTCACAATTTAGCAATCGAACGGCTAAATTCTCTGTTTTAATTGTAAAGGCCTATCGCTTCTATTGATGCCTAGTTCTCTATCGACTGCCATATTGTGTTGGTGACAATTAGTAGTTGCTGAGACCAAGAATTGACGTTGTGCAGTTTAAGGCCAACGACTATTAGCTGTTACCGCTACCATCTGGTGAATGTTATCAACGTCACTCGCAACAGCAAACTGCGCCATGCGGTGAAGCCAAAAATAGAGTCATCTAACCAGAGAGTGACAACCCTAAAGTATCGCCAAAAATTTGTCTAACCGTGCCAAGGGCTAAGACTAGCAACATTAGCATCAGATATAAAAGGTGCTCTCAACAAGTTATTAAGAGCACTCAACGTATCAATCGACAATATAGATTAGTAATCAACACCTTGACGAGCCTTAATACCTGAATTATAGGCATGCTTGATGTCTTTGACCTCTGATACCGTATCCATAATATCTTGCAAGGCAGAACCACCGCCACGACCCGTAACCACCACGCTTTGACTTTCTGGCCGATTTTTTAATGCGGTTAATATCATCTCTTCATCGAGATATTTGAAAGCCAACATATACGTTAACTCATCTAAAACGACTAGATCGTAAGATGCATCTTGCAATAGCGGTACCACTTTTAGCCAAGTCGTTTTGGCTGCTTCAATATCAGCGGTTCGGTCTTGAGTGTCCCATGTAAATCCAGTACCCATTTGATAAAAATACATGTCGGGATACTGGTTTTTAATATAGAGCTCTTCGCCCGAGAGCTGCTGCCCTTTGATAAATTGAACAACAGCCACTTTATGGCCATAGCCCAAAGCTCGCATCACCATACCAAAGGCAGAACTTGACTTACCTTTACCGTTACCGGTTAATAAGATACTAACCCCACGTTCGATAGAAGCTGATTCGATATTTGCATCGATCTGTTCTTTTTGCTTTTGCATAGATTTTTTATGCTTTTCGTTTTTTTCCATTCCAATAAACCAAAACTATAAAGTAAATTAATTATTTAATTTTCAAAAAATATTGTATGAAGCCGTTAACTCAACTGTTCTTTCAGGCGAGGGATAACCACCTGATGCAAATGCCAGTG
>JBLIME010000108.1:0-8711 GCA_047638515.1 Pseudohongiellaceae bacterium | reverse complement strand
ATTAATCTGCCCGTATCACACTTTCATTTTAATCGTTTCAATAAAACATTAGCGGCTAATCTTTGTGGTGTTGCTAAGATGTTAATAAAGATAACCGTTGATCACTCACAATTTTGTAGGAGTACACGTAATCGTGGAGATAGAATCATTGCTTGGCGGAGAAAACATCAGTGAATTGGTCACGTTTGCTGCAACCTATGGACTTAAACTCGTTGTTGCGGGTGCTATTTTTATTGTGGGTAAATGGGTTGCAAAAAAACTGACGGGCTTTCTCGGCACACGTATGAAAGCCAGTAATGTCGATATCACCGTGAGTCAGTTTATACAAAATATACTGTATTACCTTTTTATGGTGGTGATTATCATCGCGGCCCTTGGCCAAATAGGGATTCAAACAGCCTCATTTGTCGCCATCATCGCCGCTGCAGGCTTAGCCGTTGGTTTAGCGTTGCAAGGCTCGCTGGCAAATTTTGCCGCCGGTGTACTACTGATATTGTTTCGCCCAGTAAAGGTGGGTGATTTTGTGGAGGTTGCCGGCGTGGCTGGGGTTGTTAAAGAGATCTCTATCTTCTCGACGACGCTAACAACCGGCGATAATAAAACAATTATTGCTGCCAATGCCTCGGTCATGGACTCCAACATCATTAATTATTCAACACAGGCAACACGCCGTGTCGATATGGTGATTGGCGTGAGTTATGATTCCAATATTGAGGAGGTCAAAAATATATTGATGGATATTGCCAATAGTGATGAACGTGTACTTGAAGACCAAGTCGTGACCATCGGTGTTTTAGCATTTGGGGATTCGTCAATCAATCTAGTGTTTCGTCCATGGGTCAATAGTGCGGATTATTGGGGTGTCCATTTTGATTTTCATGAGCGCATTAAGAGTCGTTTTGAGGAAGCGGGCATTGGCATTCCCTACCCAACAATGGATATCAATTTAGTCAGAGAAAACGTCTAAAATAGGCCAGGCATAAAAAAACCCACTGAGGTGGGTCTTTTTATGCCTGCTATATCTGCTCGTTATCGTGTGGCTCGTTGACAAGCGGCCAACCACCTAGCGCTTGCCATTTGTTGACTATTCGACAAAAAAGCTCGGCAGTTTTTTCTGCATCATAGGCCGCAGAGTGGGCTTTACGATTACTAAATTCGACTCCCGCCGCTTTACAGGCTTTTGCCAGTACAGTCTGCCCGTAAGCTAGACCTCCAAGCGTTGCTGTGTCCATGCACGAAAAGGGATGAAACGGGTTGCGTTTAATATTACAGCGACTCGAGGCGGCATTAATAAAGCCTAGATCAAAGTGTGCATTATGCGCGACCATCACGGCTCGCGTGCAATCGTTTGCCTTAACCGCACCGCGTATATGCTGGAACAAGTCCTTTAATGCACTACTCTCTGACTCGGTTTCGCGATTGCCACTCTCTACATCGATACCGGTAAATTCTATGGCTGCATCCTCGATATTTGCGTTGAGAAAGGGCTCGACCTGGTAGCTATAGACTTCGTCGATTTCTAGTAAACCGAGTCCATCCATTGTGAGGGTGACGGCTGCTACTTCTAGCAGCGCATCAGTCTGAGCGTTAAAGCCGCCGGTCTCTACGTCGATAACAACAGGCAAAAATCCCCTAAAGCGATCGGCAAATGCCGTCATTGATCCAAAATCCTGCACATCGTCTCCTTAATCATTATCAATACATGCTATATACGCACAGCACAACTATAATTAACCACTGTGTCTGGGTACACTTTGATTCTTGAGCGCTAATTTTCAAGACGCATCCTACAGAAAAAGCGTGAGTTACGCAGTTATTTTACGCATTTGCTGAGGGCCTACTAAAAATATAGTGGGCATGCATAAAGAAAATAGCATACTCGCCGATAGTGGTTTTAATAGAATGCATAAATGAGCCAGCAATCTCTTGTGAATAGATTATTAACAATTTTAATGACAGTGGCGTTATTCTATGGCGGTCATACAACTGCTGCTATTGAGTACTCTACTCGAACTGACGCGGTCGTTTGGGACGTTGAGAGCTCTAAATTCATCTGTAGTCTGTCGCATTTGATAGACGGCTTTGGTGGTGCGACGTTTGTGCGTGAAGCGGGTCGCGCGACGCAATTTCGTCTAAAATCGAGTATGGCGCGCATGAAAACCGGTAAAGCGACTTTGATAGTGCGGCCACCCCCTTGGTCGTCACAGAAAACAACGCATCAAATAGCTAGCGTCAACGTTAAAGAAAGTCGCCTGCCGATAACGCTTGGGCGCAAATTATCTGAACGTATACTGGCGGAATTGGAGCAAGGACTATTAATAGACTTTCAACGTGAGCCACTCTACGGTGGTGATCAGTCTATTCGCGTCACTATTTCAAGTATTGGCTTTCGCGAGAGTTATCAAGAATATTTAAAGTGTCAAGGTGGTCTGCTTAACGTGAATTATAAGCAGATAGGGCGCTCTACGTTACACTATAAAAATGCTGATGAAGATATCAGTAACAGGGCCAAACGTCGTCTAGATACACTTGTCAACTATGTTAAAGAAGACGCTAGCGTCAAAGCCATCTACCTCGATGGTCATACCGATAGTGAAGGTATACGTGGAGAAAATTTATTGAAGTCGGAGCGTCGTGCTGAGCGCGTGTTCAACTATTTGGTTGAAAGTGGCATAGACTCTAAAACTATTGTCATGCGCTGGCATGGTGAGCGCTACCCACTGAAGTCGAATAGAACGGAAAAGGGCAAAGCGGCAAATAGACGCGTCACCGTGCGCTTAAGTAAAGAGCCGCCACAATTCATTGTGAACGAAAATAGTGCACAAGCAGCGCTCATAAAAAAACAAAACGAAGCGGCCGAAGCGGCGACGGCTGCAGCGGATATTGCCCGTGTCGATGAGACGTTAGTGACTGAGGTTGAAACTGACAGTGACAGCGATATCGAGACTGAAACCGATAGCGACGTGGTCGCCCCGGTATTAATTAAGCCGCTCGCTCCGGTATTTATCAAGCCAGTCGATTTATTTGAGTAGTTTAAGCACGTTGATGCCTACACTGATAGTGGCGGCACCAAATAACTAGGATGATTAAAGATTTTTTGTTGTTTAGGTACATTACTTTACCCATAATTTAATGCTATCTGTGAGTCAATAAAGGCTGCTTTAAGGCTATAAAAAAGTCAGTTAAAACGCATTGGTTCTAAAATATATAAAGAAGCCTACAAAGACGCCTAGTAATCTTGGTGTGGATATAGAAACCGGATTAGATATTAAGTTAATCGCTATAAAAGAATGGATTAGTGATGCCGAATTAATCATTGGTGAAATGTTATCGCTTGTTTGAGTGTCGCAGTCGGCGTTTAAGAGTTTGTTCCGTCGTTGATGGATATTTGTTCGGTTGCCAATAATCTATTGATGGGTAGGTGTCAGTTAATGATATCAATTAACGCGTGGATTCCAGTTGCTAGTACGCTGTAAACATAAAAAGAAAAACATTAAGGTACATGATAAGTCGCATCGATGCGCATTAAAAATATGATGGATAAGTATTTTAAGAGATAGCTTCAATGTAAATAAAAAAAGCAAAAAATGGCTAAAGCCTTTTAAACAATCTAAGAGTACTACTGTCACAGATTGTATAGCTAGTGGTAGCTATTATCGCTATAACGATTTGTGTGATGCTAGCTTAGGTGCGTTCTATTGAGAAGTGAGTCTGTCTTGTGCAAGAGTGGGACATGGGCTGATTTGCTAAAGCTATAAGACACTGTGCTAACGAGTTGCGAATATCTGTTATTATAAAAGTCGCTTTTTATGCACGGTTGTCGCTAGAATTCGTATTAGGTTCTCACTGATTGTAGCTGTATCACAAGCTAGTGCGGCCAAGTGTTATAAAAAGTAAAAACTACAAAGTAGTGTCACAATTCATTCAAAAAAATGAGGCTAGTATGTCTATTACCACTATCGTCGTTCTTGTTACTTTAGCCAGTGTATTCTTATATATTGTTAGTATTTATAATCGTTTAGTGAGTTTAAAAAGTCGTTATCAAAACGGCTTTGCACAAATAGAAGTGCAGCTAAAGCGCCGCTATGATCTGATTCCCAATTTAGTCGAGACGGCCAAAGCTTACTTAGAACACGAGCGCGGCACCTTAGAGGCCGTTATCTCGGCACGGAACCAAGCAGTGAGTGGTTTAGAACAAGCAGCCAGTAACCCCTCCGATGGAACGGCAATGGACTTGTTAGGACAGGCAGAGGGTATGTTGAACTCGGCTATGGGTAAATTAAATATTGTGGTTGAAGCTTATCCCGATTTAAAAGCCAACGAAAATATGATGCAGGTGTCGGAAGAACTTACCTCGACCGAAAATAAAGTCGCGTTTGCCCGACAAGCTTTTAATGATGGCATAACATTGTATAACGAGTATCGACAAAGTTTCCCTCCCGTTGTTCTGGCGGGTGCGTTTGGGCATCCGCAAAATGCGGTTCTACTTGAATTTGCCGATAGCACCGAGATTCAAGCCGCGCCCAAAGTCAATTTTTAAAATAATCAGAAGCTGATGGATAATTGGTATAACAAACGTTAGGTAGTCGATGTTGTTACGATGCGTTTTGCCTCTTTAGCTCGCTATCGATCGAGATTCACCATGGTGCCTTGTTAATTGCTGTCAAAGAAAATGACCACGAATCTTGCGCTTGCGTGGGTGATCAATCTGATGCTGGTTCACCACAAGGTTGACGTTACAAAAATATCTTTTTAAGTGCTCATTACCCGTGAGCAGGGTTGCGATCTGCGCCTTATACTTGCTGACAAGGACGTCTTCTTTAAAAGAATAAACGCTATTCATGCACAGGTCTTCCTATGAACTTTTACGAACACCAAGATTTAGCCCGTAGGCAAACAAAACGATTACTTATTATATTCGCGATAGCGCTAATGGGTTTAATTGTATTAACCGCCTATGTGGTTGCGGGTATCGGCTATATGTTGGGACTGCATAATGCACGCTTCGACAGTTATCAAACCGCCCAATCTATTTGGTCAATTTCAGCGCAAGTATTTGATTGGCAGTACCTAGGGCTCATCGCTTTTGGTGTTTTGTCGGTCGTGTTCATCGCATCTGCGTTTCGTATGATTCAATTAAGTGCTGGCGGAAAAGTAGTTGCCGAGCAGTTAGGGGGAAGATTGATTAACGCTAATCCTCGCGATGTTCTCGAGAAAAGATTGCTCAATGTTGTAGAGGAAATGGCGATAGCCTCGGGTACCTCTGTACCCAGTATCTACCTTATCGACGAGACTGGTATCAATGCTTTTGCGGCTGGTTTCCAGTCGGCTGATGCGGTTATAGGTGTAACCCGCGGCGCCTTAGAAAATCTAGATCGCGATGAATTACAAGGTGTTATCGCCCATGAATTTAGTCATATATTAAATGGCGATATGCGCCTGAATTTACGTCTGGTCGCCATGGTATACGGCATTATTGTTATTGCCAATACAGGGCGTTACCTGATGTATGCGCGGAGTCGTTCTAACCGTGATCGCGTCAAAACTTTGAGTATTGGTATTGCCTTAATGGCATTGGGTTATTTGGGAATTTTCTTCGGTAATCTGGTCAAAGCGGCCATTTCGCGGCAACGCGAATTTTTAGCCGATGCCTCTGCGGTTCAATATACCCGCAGTAACGCAGGTATTGGCGGCGCACTTAAAAAAATAGGTGGTTGCTTGAATGTACCCTCAATCAGGCACGAATGGCAAGACAAAGATGTTAATGAATTCAGTCATATGCTATTTTCACAAGGCCTACACTTCAATTTTTTTAATAACTGGATGGCAACTCACCCACCGCTAAACGAGCGCATTAAGCGTATCGATCCCAGCTGGGATGGCAGTTTCACAGCACCGGCGAGAGCACCGGAAAGGACACCCATAACAGAGGCCGAAGCAGCTTTTAAAAGCACCTCAGTATCGAAGTTTGGGCTGGCGACCGTGGGTGGCACTAGTCTTAACAACAATGTCGACATACTGGGTAGTGTGGCAGGTGCCAACGCTAAAGCAAGGTCATTTAGTCGCTCAGGAGTGCTCAATACCAGCAATTTAAGTGTTGATGCATTAGTGAATGCCATTAATCACTCTGGGGATCCTTCTGCGGCAACTATTAAAAAAGCGTCTAACGAGTTAAATCATTTAAAAGCAGGTTTTGAACTACTCTGCGAAAAAATACACGAGCCCTATACGGCGCGCGGCTTAGTTTTTTCAATGTTACTCGACAGCGATAGTTCAGTCCGGCAGCAGCAGTGGGCCAATATTAAAAAAAATCAAAGCCAGCAACTATTAAAACAAACAGCTTTTGTTTATTGTCAATTAACGTTGTTGCAGCCAACACAACCGATGATGTTACTAGATTTGGCCTTGCCTATTCTAAAAGTATTGAGCGACGCGCAATATAAAACGTTTAAAATTCAACTGTTGGCTCTAATAAAAATGGATAAGAAAATAGAGGTAAGAGAGTGGGCGCTTTATCATTTAGTCGACCACCACTGCCGTCCTCGGGGGCTTATTCAATGGCAAAGCGTTAGTTTGAAAAATTGTAAGCCCGCTGTTGCTCGCCTACTTTCAGCGCTAGCAAATGTTGGCTGCGTTGTTGATTGCGAGGATAACGATGCAGTCGCCGAAAGACCTAAGAAAATCTTCGAGCTGGTCATTGATAGCGACTTTGATTTCACCTTGCCGTGGTACCCGCCCAACGCTTTAACGACAGAGCTATTAACTCAATCGCTTGAGCAGGTACGCCACTTAAGGCCACTACAAAAACCCCAGCTGTTAAAAGCCTGTGCAAAAATAATTCAGCACGACGGTATTATTGATGCACGCGAGCTAGAACTTATCACCTGTATAGCTAAAGTTATCGACTGCCCGCTGCCCTACATGAACCTAGCAATCTATCCAAAAATAGACTGACTTATCGCGATATTATCGAGCGTTAGGCTAGCTCTCACATTTACAAATACGAGTAAACACCCACTAGTCACTTAGTCTAACGACTTGCTAGCGGGTTCGTGAGCCTGGTTGCCCATGTCGCGGAGTCTTTATTAAGCTTTGTTTTAAGCGAACAGATTTATTGAGCAGGCTGACGTCAGCAGCCTCGTGTGAGATTTTTGATGACAAGGTTGGTTAAGTCTCAAGTGCTTTTTATATTAGTTTTGATCAACGGGTAAGCTTAACTACTGGCAAGCAGAGCTTGCTAGTGGTTAATTGTTGATGCGTTGCTGGGTTATTAAGTTCTGAGTAAACTAGACAAAACGTAATTTAAATAGTTGATTTGCTATATGGCTGCGATCGCGGCTACTCAACTAGTTGTGTTCACTTAATACGACATAGCTAATAAAATAAATGAAAAAATAAAAGGGTTGGAGCTATGATGATTCAAGGTATTGCTAAAGCAGCTATGCTGGTATTTTTTCTGAATCTGGTGTTGGTAACCAGTACGACTGCTCAAAATACCTTTGCTGAGGATGCGCCTACTCAAGCCCCAAGCGCTCCACTATCCACCGTCAAAGTATCTGTGGTGAAAATATCTGCCGATAATCCCGAGCAAGATGCGACGCCTGTCGACAACCTTCCCGACAAGTTAGCCGTTGCCGTTATCAAACAAAATGAAATGGTGGTGACCGCCAACCCCTTAGCAACTGCCGCCGGCGAGCGAATTTTGAGTGCCGGTGGCACTGCCGCCGACGCTATGATTGCCGTACAGGCAATGCTTGGTCTGGTTGAGCCGCAATCTAGTGGTATTGGTGGTGGTGCGTTCATCGTGTATTACGATGCTCGAGCCAATAAAACAACTACCATCGATGCCCGTGAAACAGCGCCAGCTACCGCTACCCACGACCGTTTTGCGACTGTTAGTGATACTGCGCCAACCACAAGCCGATTTGTGAATGCATGGCAAAGTGGGTTGTCAGTGGGGGTGCCCGGTGTGCCACGGATGCTAGCATTCATGCATAAGCGCTATGGCTACCTGCCAATACGCGAACTTTATGAGCCAGCCATAAGCCTTGCCCAACGTGGCTTTGCGTTGACGGCGCGCACCAGTGATCAAGTATCGAACTTGTTAGATTTCTTTGATCAAACTTGTGATTCCCGCCTAACCTTTCGCGACCCCACGGCGTTTAAATATTTTGCTAACCCAGATTGCACTGCAAAACCCGCAGGCACCCTTGTAACAAATCCTGACTACGCAGACACCTTAATCGCCTTAAGTCGTTTTGGTGCCGATGCATTTTATACGGGTGCAATCGCGGCTAACATTGTGGCAGCAGTGGCAGGTGATTTACATATTGCGGGTGATATGACTTTAAAGGATTTGGCCGACTATAAGATTATCGAGCGCGCCCCTGTGTGTATGCTATATCGTGGTCGCAATGTCTGTGGCATGGGGCCGCCATCCTCGGGCGCAATTGCGGTAGGCCAAATACTAGGGATTCTGCAGAAGTTTGATTTCAGCGGTAAAGAGCCACTCGATACTGATGTTGTCCATCTGTTCAGTCAAGCCGGGCGTCTGGCGTTCGCCGATCGCGGGCGTTATGTGGCCGATCCAGATTTTGTGAGGGTGCCCATCGCGGGGCTTCTCAATAAAGAGTATTTAGCCGCGCGTGCGGCATTAATTAATGAGACTGATTTAGGGATTGTCGAGGCGGGAATGCCACCTGGCAAGTTTG
>JBLIME010000107.1:0-8794 GCA_047638515.1 Pseudohongiellaceae bacterium | reverse complement strand
ACTTTTTTGCCAAGAATACCGTTGCCGGTAAGGCTCATTGGCTTCATGGTATTCATTAAGCCACCGTCACCTTCACCATTAAGATGCTTAACAGCGAGTCGGTAAGCACGTAGCTCATCGGCACCTTCATCGGCGTACGCACCAGACTGAGGCACGTTAAAACCTAGAGTAACTGATTTGCCCTTGGGTGCGTTAATGTAAGCATTAGCGTTGCTTACAAATACAGCGGGAGCTGCAGCAACGGTGGCTGCTGCAACAGACGATTTTAAAAAGCCTCGACGAGACAATTCAGTAAAGTTTTTGCTATCATTAGACATTCAAACATCCCCTAATTGTTATAATTATATAAATAAGACATAGATTTGAAATAGGTTTCAGCGAGTAAAACAATCGATACATGCCAGCAATAAGTTTTGCCGGAGGCACGATATATTTCCGGTAGTTGACGAACACAGATCCGCCAAAATTCTCCAAAAGCCTATCGGGTGGTTATCACTTGTTGTGACCCATAAAATAACCTTAGATCTATTCAACAACGTCAGAGGGCAATAACACGAACGACCCCCTTCATTTGTAGATTTGAATAGTGCAATTTATCCTAAATATTGTACATACGACTTTGTGTGTAGCCCCTAAGTCTATAATTTCATAGAAAATAAAAATAGATTTGTGTTTCGTTGTTAGCTTCATCACTAAGCATGTCGTTAGCCACTACGTTGGTCTAATAAAAAATTTTGTAGCGATGGCTATCTGCTAATAAGATTTAACATAGATAAAAGAATAAATTCCTGTTCCAAAATAGCAAATAATTGGTCAGTACTATTGACTAGCGATTAATCTTCACTCGACGATTCTTTTGATCTCCGTATCATAAAAGCGATTCAGACTGATGAAGTCTCGACTGAAATTCAACTGATTAGCACTACTATATTGGAGTCTAGTGTTACCCGATAAAAATTCTTCGAATAATTCAAGTGATACCAGACTCCAAGCGTCACTGGCTTGCTCCCACGTAAGTTGTAAATTAGCTTTATTGTCTTGAATGGAAGTGACTTCAGGCAGGTTAAACGATTCGTGATGTAGACCAATAAGCGTTTGTTGCTTAATATTGATTTGCCCAAAGGCAATGGCATTAAGTGCGCTGTAAAAATCAGCATCATTGTCAAAACCAACATTATTTGAAGTCGATGCGGCGCTATTATTCTTAAACTTCTGAGCCGCCAGCTGGTTGACACATAAATAAAACGGTAGCTGTGGATCGTTGGGGTGATCACCAGTCCAGTCATTAAGTGAACATTGGCCAGTTTTATAATCAATCATCAAATGAAAGGGTTCGGGCCGATAGGGTTCGGGCTGACAAGGTTCAGGTTCTGACGAATTTAAGACGGTTGTCGCTGTAATTGGGTTTACTTCGTCAATTCGATCTAGACGCAGGTGAAGGTTGTAGCCTTTAATGTTGATTTTATAGCTTTCTTCTATAGATTTTACCGAAAATGGCTGACGAGTTTTCTCGTAAGACAACCATTTTAAAATCAACTCCGCTTGACGCTCGGCTTCAATTAAAATGATTTCGCTCCCAAAATGATGGCGCTTATGTTTGATGATAGCGTTTATTTCGACATGAACAGCATCCCTCACGAATGTGTCTAACACGCTATTATCCAACGATAACAATTGTCGCTGTGTTTGTAATTGTTGCCATAAAAAAGCTAAGGTCTGATGCAGAATATTTCCTTTTTCGATAGCTGAAAATCCCATTACGGCGTCGACTGGAATTCTTATCTTGAGCCGATGTTTTGCAAAGGCATCAAATGGATTGACTGACTGGGCCTTGATAATATTTGAGCCGCCGGTGAGAATCCCCTCGTGATTGATATCAAACGAATTGACTGTTGGCGCATGGTTACATTCGATAAGCTCAATATTTTTGTTTGCGTGCTGTTGTTCGATAAACTGTTCAAACTCATTGACTGAATCTTCTGTGGATAGATTTTGCGCATTGGGTGGCAACAGTTGCAATGGAATATCTTCTATCAACTGGCTGGTTGCTAATCCTATTTCGTTGTCGTCGTCAAAACTGGGCGAGCTAAACACAATCTCGGTGGCGCAGTGTTTATAATTGTTTGTTAAAGATTGTGCAAATTGAAGTTCGCGCAAACTGCTTGCGTGGGGCATATTGTATTGACGCTGAAGGCCAATGGGTAATAACGGATTTGGCATCGCTGCAGGCGGCCATGCTTGTTGGTGTAAACCCAAAATCCAGCAGTGGCTGAAGTGCAATCCTGCGCCCTCTAAAATACCCAACACCTGTATGGGTGAATCGGGTACTTTTGCTTGAAAAGGTTGATGATTAGCCATACTTTGAAGCTGTGAAATAGCCTCGTCTACACCGATTACACCGAGAGTGCGGTCTAAGCTTGTAAATGTTTCTAACAACTGAAACCAGAGTTGTGTCTGCTGATATTCAATACTATCGGGTTGCCTTTCTCCTGGCCAGTTTAAGCGATGTAATTGATCTAAAAAAATATCAACCCATTGGGAGGGCAGTTGTTTTTTATGAAGACTTCTTCCTTTATCACCAAGATTTTCTAGATACTGTAAAGGTTGCTCTCCTTGAGATTGATTTATTCCAGATGAGTCAAGGGAGCCGACGTCTAGTTTTCGACTAAGTATTTTAATCTGCCAACCTAATTCTTTAATGCTTAAACTAAATATACCCAATTTTTGTATACGATTTACCAGTGCCGCTCGAAACTCTAGCTCTTGAGGATAGTATCCCCAGAAGTTTGAAAATAAAAGACGATAGATATCGCCGGTCTGCCATGTCCGTTGGTTAAGCTTTAATAGTAAAAAAGTGTCTATATATAAAGGTGTTTGACCGAGGGGAACACCGGCAGAAATATTGTAGGGAAGTGTATATCGAGACGTTTTTTTCAATAAGCTGTGTCCTTCAAAACTATTGGTTAACGCACGTTCTATTCGAGCTCGACACTGGCCTAAATTAGGTACAATAATACCAATGCGAGGTTTATTATTAGGAGCAGCCCTTGCAATAATTGCTTTTGCCCACTGTGCGGCAGCTCCCATTTCCGCTGATGAATCCTTGTAGCTGACGCGCGAAACTGATTCAGGTGTGAAGGTGTTAGTGTCGATTGTCAGAAGTGTCGAGGTCATCAGCTGTAATTGAGAGTCTAGTAATGGCGGTAGATCGTCAAAGCCGACTAAAGCTATCGCTGTTTCTTGTGGCAGAGCTTTGTGCGTGTATGCCTCGCCAATAATTTTTATACTTGTCTCAGGCGTTATAAAACTCAAACGCTTTAACTTTTTTTCAAAAATAGCGTGCCACTCTTTTAACAAATGAGTGCTACTGTCGGCCTCATAAGCATTGAGACTGGCGGTTGTTAGCTCCCATCTCTTCAGAATTTTACATGCCGAACTTGCCTGCTTTGCCAAAACCTCAGACTGCATAAGTTTTTTATCGGCGGTTATTTTTTCCCATAAACTGCGCTCTTGTTCGCTTGAAATAATTTGGCATAAACTTTTTTTGTAAGCAATTTTTTGCAGTTGTTGCCAGCATTCATCAAGCCATTGATCAAGCGAATAAATTCTTGGCGGTTTGCATGAGGCTAAATTCTTATCGAGCCTATACAGTCCCCATGCTTGCACTGCTTTGTTACGTATTCGCTGATTAGATGTTAAAATTAGCGTATTTTTTTGACACAGATCAAGAAGAATATCAATTCTAAATAGTGGTGGTAGCTGATTAGCTTCAACAGGCATTAGCTTATTTCCATATAACTAATAAGGCTTAAATTTAGTTTATTCAATGTAGGCTTTATTAGTTCGACAAGTTCAGTTTTTTTAGTGAAAATACTGTGACCTAGCGCAAGCTCTGCTATCGGCGTTGCGTCCATAGTTAAGTTGAGCTCTTTAATCCAGAATTGGATGCGTCGAGCGATCGCATCACCTGAGTCTATCCAGTGAGTGATGGCTGGCAGAACAGACATCAGCTCATTTTTTAGTAGAGGGAAATGTGTGCAAGCTAGCACCACAGTATCCGGTAAGCACTGATTTTTTTGGCTTCGAAAAGGTTCAGTTATCTCGGTGAGTAATGCTAGAGAAATAGCTTGCCCCCTTAATTTTTTTTCTGCGAGCAAAACTAGTTCACTAGATCCCACTGAAATAATGTGGCAGTGACTGGCAAAATCGATAATCAACTGGTTGGTATAACTACGGTCGACGGTTCCCGGTGTTGCCAGCAGGCCAATGGTATTGTTTGCTGTAATCTCGGCGGCAGGTTTTACTGCCGGTACTACACCGATAATAGGCTGCAAAAAGTGCGATCTTATCTTGGGTAAAACGACGGTACTTGCACTGTTGCAGGCTATGACAATGATATCTGCTGCGACCTTCTTTTGTAAGTTTTTAAGTACGCGCTCGACCCGTGCAACTAACTCGAGTGCCGTCTTCGTTCCGTAAGGAAATTGTGCGTTATCTGATGCATAAGTTAGTTGGCAATAGGGCATTGTTTTTCTAATAGCTTCGACAACACTAAGACCGCCGACACCTGAGTCAAATATTAGAATATGGGGCTGTTTGGCAGAGATCATTTTTTCCCTTGACTGCTTTTATTATTAATTAAAAACTAATCACAATATTACCAATTAGCTGATCACAAGTTTGAGCCAAAAATCGGAGCTATCGACTCGATGGAGCAAACTTATAACTAAAAAAATGTAGACGCCAGTTAAGTAACTTTTTTAGATCAGCTCTTTAATGCAGTCAAGGTATTTATTTGCCTCCGCCTTGAACAATATTTGACCACCTAGGCAGTAGGCCTTGTGCAAATAGAGGGTTGCTTGAGGTACCTCGTCGCAATCGAACAAGGCCTGACCAAGACGAAGTAAAACTTGCGGGCGTCTGTCGGTTTGTTGACAGGCTAAGGCAGAGCGCAAAGCTTCTATTGCAGGTTCATATTTAGCCAATTGGTAATAGGTATCACCAATAAAAAACAAAATAATTTCGGAGCTTGCTTGCTGCATTTGTGGTTTTGATAATGTTAGCCAGGCTTCATAAAAAAGCCTGAGTGCAGCATCATATTGTTGCGAGTCATAAAGAAGTTCAGCTGCTTCACAAATTCGATGCGTTTGTGCATTGTTAATCGTGATTGAAGAGCTTATTTTGGGACTAGAGTTGATTTTCGAGTTCATTTTTGATGCTATATCGTTAATAATCGTTAACTTGTTCTAAGAGCCCGCAACAACATGACGCTACCGACCAGTTTTATTGTAACCAATGCCATATCTTTTTTGTTGTTTTTTTTAGGGTTTCTTGTCGGCGCTGCAATTGTCGGCATACTGCTTAGTAATCGTACGGGTCGGCTTTTAAATAGATCATTATTAAGGCAGTCTGATCTCGAAGACGACATATTTAATGGTCGTGAAGAGCTTGCCCGCATGACCGTCCAACGCGATTTTCTACAAAGTCAGTTAAATAATCAGTCCCAGTTATTATCTGAGGCTCGCCTGCAGATGGGGCAAGAATTTGAGAATTTAGCGAATAGAATTTTTGAGACTAAACAGCAGCAATTTGATCAGCAAAATCAAAAGACGTTAAACTACTCGTTAAATCCCCTCAGACTGCAAATTGACGACTTTAAAAAACAAGTTGCCGATGTCTATCAAAAAGAAAGTGCGGAGAGAAATCAGTTGATGGGCAAGGTCGGTGAATTACAATCGCAGACATTAAAAATAGGCCAGGAGGCGGTTAATCTTGCTAACGCGCTAAAAAGCGACAACAAAGCACAAGGTAGCTGGGGGGAGATGATACTTGAGCGTATATTGCAAGACTCTGGACTGCGTGAGGGTAAGGAATATCAATCTCAAGTTACGCTTTATGAACACTCTAATGAAGGCCGTAAGCGTCGCGCTCCGGATATAATTATTTATTTGCCTGATAATAAACAATTAATTATCGATGCTAAGGTTTCACTCGTTCACTACGAACAATACGTTAATGCAGGCACTGATGCTGAACGTACCTCAGCGCTCAAGGCACATATTCAATCGGTACGCACACACGTTAAAAATTTAAGTAAAAAAAACTATGAGTCATTAGAGGGCATTAACAGTCTCGATTTCGTATTTATTTTCATGCCTATTGAAGCATCTTTTATGCTGACTTTACAATATCAGCCCCAATTGTTCCAAGAGGCCTACGATCAACAGATAGTGCTAGTCAGTCCAACAACACTGATGACAACTTTGCAGACTGTTTCAAGTATCTGGCGATACCAAAAACAGAATCTAAATGCAGAGAAAATTGCCGCGGAGGCAGGGGGTCTGTATGATCAATTCGTTCTGTTTTTAGAGGCAATCACGCAGATTGGCTATCAGCTAGATAAGACCACAGAGTCCTATCAACTAGCTAAGAAAAGATTATATGAAGGCAAGGGTAATTTGTTCAGACGAGCTGAAAACCTACGCTCACTCGGCGCTAAAACTAAACGTAATATGGATTCAAGCATCGATGACTATGACCATGACGAATAAGAGCGCTGCTTTAAATCGAGGCTAGAACAGCGGCGCAATAGCAGAAGTCTATATTTTGGAAACACGTATTAATAACTGAGAGAGGTAAATAAATGTCAATGTTTTATGTTATTTTTGGCGCACTTATCGTGCTGCTGCTTGCCGGTATTGCCGTCCACTACCTGCGCAAGGTCAAAAAAATGCAAGTTATCAAAGAACAACAAGTGAAAGAGTTAGATAATTTAAAAAGTAATCATAATAATTATTTAAACACCAGTGTGCAGGTTTTGGCGCAAAGCTTAGTTGATGATCAGCTAAGCCTCACCGAAGGTGCTATTCGCATCAGCGTGTTGCTAGATAATTTAAAAATTGACGACGCCGCGCGCAGTGACTTCAGTGCGATTTTTCAGTTAGCGGAGGCGACCTCGCATATACCTATTCTAGAGGCTTGGAGCAGACTTTCAAAGATAGAAAAAAAACAATTTGAGAAGACACGCGTTGGTATCGAAGATCAATATAAAGAATTTGTGGTCGATGCCGCACGACGCTTAAAAGGAAAATCGTTTAACTAGCGGTCTTAGCTGCCAGTCACATTGTCCTAGCTTTATAATTTATTGGTTGTGGCTAGACAGCTCCGAGTCTATATGGATGCTCTCCCGTCACTTGCTTCTCAAAACGCTTGCATTGATGCAAAAGATGAGTTGATTACGATTATGGTTCTTAACCCCAGATAATTAATTGCCGGCTAGTGACACTGTGTGCAATCACATTATCACTTCCAATTGTCACTTTTTTTCACTAGACTACACAAATAATGCTCTCGGGGTGCCAATGGCTGAGATGATAAAATTGCTGACAAACGCAGCTTTATCAAACCCGTGAACCTGATCCAGCTAGTATTGGCGTAGGAATGAGCACGAATGAATTAGATTCATTCTCCTCTTCATAAGAAGAATAACTCTTGATAGAGTTTCTTTTTAACCTGCCCTCTAGCGCTTATTAGCCTATTGTCTAGCCCCTTCGGTTAGATAATTTTATAGCCACTGAGAGGACTCTTCATGAACAGCAAAATTTCTGATCCTAAATACATACTGACCCGCAAACCTTTGCCCGCTAGCGAAAAAATTTACGTGGCCTCCGACACTATGCCCGATGTCAAAGTACCTATGCGTAAAATAAATTTAACCGACGGCACTCATGTCACGGTTTACGACACCTCCGGCGCTTATACCGATCCTAGTATCGAGATCAATGTCCACGAAGGCTTAGCTGATGTCCGTTCTAAGTGGGTTGAAGCCCGCGACGACACAGAAGTCTACGAGGGGCGCGAAATTAAGGCTATTGACAACGGTCATGACGACTCTGACAAGGCTTTCCAATTTTATAATAAAGACCTACAACGTACACCACGTCGCGCTAAAAAAGGCATGAATGTTTCACAAATGCATTATGCGCGACAGGGAATAATCACTCCAGAGATGGAATACATCGCGATCCGTGAAAATCAAGAGCGAGCATCATTGAATAATGAATTCAACACTGACGAACGCAACGAGCGTTTGAAAGGCAACTCTTGGGGTGCTAATTTACAGCCAATTACGGCAGAGTTTGTTCGTGAGGAAGTTGCTCGTGGCCGTGCGGTTATTCCAGCTAACATTAACCACATCGAATTAGAGCCAATGATCATTGGGCGTAATTTTTTGGTAAAAATTAATGCCAACATCGGTAACTCAGCATTATCGTCGGGTATCGAAGAAGAAATTGAAAAGTTAGTATGGTCAACTCGTTGGGGTGGCGATACTGTGATGGATTTGTCGACCGGTAAAAATATTCACTCTACTCGCGACTATATTGTTCGTAACTCGCCGGTGCCAATTGGCACTGTACCCATCTACCAAGCCCTTGAAAAAGTCAACGGTAAGGCAGAAGATTTAACTTGGGAAGTTTTTCGCGACACCTTGATTGAGCAGGCAGAGCAGGGTGTGGATTATTTTACTATCCACGCCGGTGTGTTGTTGCGTTTTGTGCCGATGACCGCTAATCGTGTAACCGGAATTGTCTCGCGCGGTGGCGCCATCATGGCAAAGTGGTGTATTGCTCACCACAAAGAAAACTTTCTATACACCCACTTTGAAGACATTTGTCTGTTGATGAAAGAGTACGACGTGACTTTTTCTTTAGGCGATGGTCTACGCCCAGGTTCGCTAGCTGATGCCAATGATGAAGCCCAGTTTAGTGAATTAGAAACTCTCGGCGAATTGACT
>JBLIME010000106.1:0-9065 GCA_047638515.1 Pseudohongiellaceae bacterium | reverse complement strand
CCAGAATGCAATCATTAACTACTACTACGCAGATTAAGGAATAGGGGCTTTTTACGCTAAGGCTGTTAGTTACGGGTTGAACATACGTCTTGGCCACTAACGCTTAAATAGCGCCATTGGCTGGCCCTGTAATTAAGTTTTTACGCTCGGACATAATTAGCTCGCCGGTGCCTGAGTCGCGAGTTAATTGAGGTTATAAAAAGCTTTTCTATGGAGCAGGTTAACATTGATAGGATTAATGTTGATGGAGCTGATATTTATGGAGCTGATATGTCATCGACCTCTGACGATGATCTAATCGTCGAGACTTGCCCCCAAAATCTAGCGGTATCTAAACGCGCCGGTTAAGTCAGAATACTGTTGGACCCTGTTTTTATTACCATCAAAAAAACAGACGATGTAGGCGTGATCCTTTATTTAATAGTTCCGAGCCACTGCGTACATGGCCATTAATAGTTAGACCATGTGCACCGATACATTTTGTCCAATAGGCGAGACGGCTGGACCAAACTGGTTATAAATTGCTACATCTGCAGCGTCTCTCCCATAACCAATCACCACATAGCCATCTTTTTTAAAGGGTTGAGTCGCATCAAATCTGTACCAGCGACCGGCTACATACGCCTCAAACCATGCATGTAACTCCATCGGCTCTAACCCATATAGATAACCGACCACCATTCGCGCTGGAATACTTAAGCTCCGGCATAAGGCAATACCTAAATGTGCAAGATCTCGACAAACACCAGTTTGTTGTTGATTAACCTCTATAGCGGATAAATGCATAAAGCTACTGCCAGGTTCGTAGTGTATGTTGTTGCGTAACCAATGCTCAATTTCTTTAACCTGATCATATCCGGGACGTTGATTTGCGGTTAACAGCGTCGCCATTTCACCAAAACGGTCTGATTCACAATAACGACTAGGAAGTAAATATTTGAGAACATTATCGGGTAGATTCTGAATTTCTATAAATTCACCACCGAGTTGTTGCTCGATACAGTCTTTGATCAAAACGACGGCCGAAGTAAACACTGTAAAATTACCAGCAGGCGCAGTGAGTCGTAGACAAAAATTGCCATAGTCGTCGGTAAATTCAACAGCGGGTATACTTGGAAACAGCAGGTACTCCTCGCTGACGGTGCGCTGGTGTTCACCATTTTTAGGTCGCAACATCAAAATAAAAGGTGTGGGAATCTCGATGAGAAAAATTAATTCGCAGCGGGTTTGTAATCTCATAGTAATTCCCTAGTACAATTAGTAATAAAACTGACGGAGCATTCCTTGCGGCCAAAACTTATTCATTGTCTAATGACAGACGCGTTGTCTGAAGCATCATTTTAATAGTAGCGCCACTATTTATATATTATTGTTTAACAGTAACAAGATACGTTGAGCTAAAACACCAGAGCTTTGATCAATTAAAACTCCCTAGCCCAATTGTTACTGGCCATGTCTCTGGCTTTGTCGTCAGAAAAATAGCAAAGACAGTTATCATCGTAAGTATCTTTAGATCTGACACTGATGATTAAATGAGTCTAGGTTGATGTGAGTTGTCAGTTTACTGACACTATCTGCCATCATTTAACTTTTATAATGCCTACTAACAGCGATGATTTAGAGGCTGCGGGTATTCAGCAGTTATAATAAGTGTCGATCGATGAATCATTAACGACTAACTAATGATTATTAAAACCCACAAACAATAAAGACCACAATATTCGTTAGAATAAGCAACAGCGGTGATAATTACTTTTGTGTCCACGGTTATAACCATAACAATAAACGCAAATATAGTCACAGCATAAAACGAAGGCAGTTGCGTAACAATCTGCAAAAAAATTGCCCGATATCGACCCACGTACTTAAGATAGTCGCTATTATTTAACGATTAGTGCAAGAATATGCAGTGAGAGTCTCACCAGAGTTAAAATCGAATTAAAGGAGAGTTAAGCAAGGGCTAAAGAAAATTTTCAGTACAAGACAAGCAAGTCTTCTAGGACCTTTCAACTCAGAAGTTTTGATACTCGATCACTGTCGTGCACGATATCGACCATTGTTACCAGAATGCATGCAGCAGACACAGGTCATTGATGACTGCGTTGGCTCAAACAGTCACAACCCGCCAATTTTGAGCAGTCTTAATAGCTGAATTTTCGCTTTCGTAGCGGCTGTAAAACAGGCTGTAGCTCCTTAATTAACTTCTAGAGAGGGCTGTATTTTGCTGTTGCAGCCAATGGCCTTGGTTTTATTCTATGTCATGCTGGCGGCTTCCCTATTGCAGGCGTTCTCATTGCAATCGTCGGCACTGTTACTGTATTTGCTTATAGGCAGGCAGGTAGTTAGGTAAGTAGTAAGGTAGGTAGTTAGCTTGGTAGATAGTAAGGCAGCTAATTAGCTGGATAGGCACGTAGATAGGCAGATAGATAGGCAGATAGTCTTTTTATCGATTACAGCTATTTCATTACCCTAGTATTTATTAAAAGTCATATAGGGCTCACCCGAAAGAGTTAACCTTTAATACAATTATCGCACGCCGGTGCGGCCTAAATTCCAGTCCATGGCTAAAGGTAACCCTCGAGAAGACTCTCGCTGTGGTTATCTCTAGCCGTGCTGCTTTTGTGCTAACACTTCTGCCAGCCCTTAGCTTCTTAAAATAGAGCTTAAAGGTGACGCCAAGGTATTGGGATACGTTACTGGAATGATTGGTTTAGGCGCTATTTCCAGGCGTAAGAAGTCACTAAATACTTAACACTTGTTATTCCCGAGAGACGAGTAAAAATGAAGACAGACGCTACGCCTAATTTGTAATGTTCGAAAGTACCGCCGTAGCTTCTGTCTCGCCGTTTTTGAAATTTTGCTTAAAGTTCGACGCTACTTCCAGCCCTGAAGCCAGTATTCATTGTCTTTCAAATCCTGCCAACTTATTGGTATGCAACGCTTTGACATAACGGCTTCTAGCGAGCAAGAAACTACGATGGCCTCCTCATCAAATTTAACTTCGATCACCACAAAGTGCTTTTCTTTATTAATTGGTGTAATGGCTGTCCACTTGCTGTTGAGTAATTTTTGTGGGTTTATTTTATTCATAAAAATTCCGAAAAGTAGCTATTAACTTCTGTTAAGTTTTTGTTTGATCATTGAGTGCGAGACTGGGGTGAGTATGTTGACTAATAACTTTCTTTGATACGAATCTAAAGCTTTCCTGAGACCTCTGGTTTTTTTGCTTGTGTATCAGTCATAGTGTTTTCGGATACCCCAATGTTCTCGGAGTATTCAGTTGAGGCGATAATGCTGCAAGCCGTCTACTATCGATTTACTACCCATCAACTAGCCATTAATAACGGAGAGAGCAAAGCGACTAACTAACAGCTAGTTGTTAATGACATTGTGAGGCGAGGTCTTATATGAGTACTCGAACAGCATGGCTTTAACTTCAGCATTGATCGATACCATAGTCGTCGTTATTAGCAACGCAAGATATTTCCTTTGTGTAATAGCTAACTAGTTTTCGTCGATACGTCGTAGCTAAATGTACGTTCATATTAATTATACGATCCAGTACGAATACTTTCTCCACGACGACGTAAGTACTCAATTATAATAAGCATCAACACCGAAATGATAATAAGTAGTGTGGCCACAGCTAAAATAGTCGGATTAATTTGTTCTCTTAAGCCCGAGAACATCTGCCGCGGGATAGTGCGTTGTTCTGGACCGGCTAGAAACAGCACTACGACAACTTCATCGAAGGAGGTTATAAAAGCAAACAGCGCTCCAGATATCACACCTGGACGGATCAAAGGTACGACCACTTTTAAAAAAGTCATCAGCGGCGGCGCGCCCAAGCTCATTGACGCGCGCACTAGTGAATAATCAAAGCCAGCAAGTGCAGCATTAACCGTGATAATCACAAAGGGCGTTCCGAGCGCTGCGTGAGCGATAATCACGCCAACATAAGTTCCTGCTATATTCATTTGCGAGTAGAAAAAAAACATACCCGCAGCTGTAATAATTAAGGGCACAATCATCGGCGACAATAAAATGGCCATAATGATGCGTTGAAACGGCATGTTGGGATTACTTAACCCAATGGCAGCGCAAGTTCCCAGTACGGTCGCCAGTATTGTTGCAAAGAAACCGATGTAAAAACTGTTCTTAATAGCAAGAATCCACTTATCATCGTTTAAAATTTCTCGATACCATTCGAGCGAATAGGCATCGGCCTCAAATGCCAACATACCTTCAGTGAAGGTAAAATAGGGCTCTGCATTAAAAGATAAAGGAATAATGATTAAAATAGGCAACATGAGGAAAATTAACGTCAACCATGCAACGCCATGGAAGCTGCGCAAGCCTATTATTTGTGACAGCGTTAAATATTTTGGAAGTGACATAACTTACCCTAGTTTAATGTTGCTTACACCAACGATACGATCGTAAATGGCGTACATAAATAAGATGACGGCTAGGAGCAGGGATCCTAGTGCAGCAGCCAACTCCCAATTGTTCGATGATTGCATGTGGAAAGCAATGATATTACTAATCATTTGGCCATCGGTACCACCGACCAGTGCAGGTGTAATGTAATAGCCGATCGAAATTATAAACACCAATAAACTACCAGCCGCTAGGCCGGGGACCGTCATGGGCATATAAATTCTGACAAAAGCAGGGATTGGTTTACCACCGAGCGACAAAGCCGCTCGCAAATAACTGGGATCAATACCTTTCATTACACTGTAAAGCGGTAACACCATAAAAGGTAATAAAATATGTGTCATTGCAATGATGGTTGCAAATTGAGTGTAGAGCATTTCTAACGGTTCATTAATAATATGCAATGACTGCAAGACAGAGTTAATAACACCGTTAGTCTGCAGTAGCGCGATCCACGATGTGGTGCGAACTAATAATGATGTCCAAAATGGCAACAACACACAAATCATCAAGACATTAGCTATACGGGGAGGAATACTGACTAGGTAGTAGGCTAGAGGATAGCCAATCAATATTGTTAGCAATGTAATGTAGAGCGCCAGCTTTAAACTCTTAGCATAAAGTTGGATATAAATTTGAGTACTACGCGCCTCTATCTCGCCGGAATCAACACGGGTTAGGTCTAAGGCTGTTAAATAGAAATTGTCGGTAAAACGTCGACCCGATTTCTTAATCGCACGCCACAGTTCTGGGTCATTCCACGTGGGTTTTATTGCTGACAAAGCCGCAAAGGTCTGGGGCAATTTATCGGTCTCTGTTTTTTTAAGTCGTCTTGCTGTCGATTTTACTAGGCTAGAAGCACCGGGAAACAGGCGATTAACATCGCCGGCTAGTTTCCCGGAGTCTCTAATTTTTGCTAACACTTGGAGTTCGGCTGTGAATATTCCTACAACACCATCATCGGGTAAGTTTCCTGTGGATTCATCCCATGACTCTAACGCTAGAATCGTCTCTGGAATCAGTTCCGCAACAACGGGGTGGTAGACACTCCGACTAAGCATTGTGCCGATAGGCAGCACAAAAGAAATGCTAATAAAAAGCAACAATGGTGCAACAAAACAAAACAATATGCGTTTTTTTCGTTTTAACATTGCTTGACTATGGACAATTTCTTCTGGGCTTAATACATATTCGGTCACAACACTTACTCCAGTATTAAACTACTTTAAAAGCCATTCATTAAACTTTTCGCCGTAAGACTCGCCATAATCTGACCAGAAATCACCTGACGCACGCATACCTACATCCAAATTTGCAGAGGGTAGTTGACCTTTGACGGCATCATCAACATAAACCATTGATGATTCGCGAGTGGGTCCATAAGCAACATCTTGCATGCCTGATAAGGGCTTTGAACCCGTAGCAAATTTAACAAATTTCATGGCATTGGCTTTATTGGGTGCACCTTTAAGTACGGCCCAAGCATCAAGATCAAAAACGTGACCGTCCCACACCATATGAAATGGTTTATTGTCAGCATTAATCGCAGCATAGATGCGACCATTTGCCGATTGCACCATTACCGCACCACCGTCATTCAATAACTGTGGAGCTTGAGACCAGCTGTCAAACCAAACAAGATCAGACTTGATGCTCTCTAGCTTTTTAAAGGCGCGTTGAAGACCTGCATCAGTCTCTAAGGTCGCGTATACATCAGCTGCAGCAACTCCATCCGCTAACAAAGCCCACTCAAGGTTGATTTGTGGACGTTTGCGCATAGCTCTTTTGCCAGGGAATTTTTTAGTGTCAAAAAAGTCAGCAATCGTTGATGGCTTGCCACCTTTGATTGTTTCATCACTATAGGCATATAAAACGGTCCAATAAATGTTACCAACGCCGCATTCATTACTCAGTGCATCAGAGTAAAAATCATCTTTTGCTGAAGTGCCATCATCACCAGCGGGTAGTTGGTCTTGTGGGAATATTTCTAATAGACCTTCCGAACAAGCACGCTCGAGATCGATCGTCTCAATATCGACAACGTCCCATAAGACATTTCCACTTTCTACTTGCGCTTTTATCTCAGCAATACCTCCCGAATAATCTTCAAACAGCACATTGATGCCGCTTTTTTCTGTAAAGGGATCAATCATATGTTTTTGTTGAGCTGCACCATACGCACCGCCAAAGGACACAGCGGTTAGTCTCTCCTCTGAAAAGGCACTGACACTGGCTGTGCACATCAGTGCAGCGGCAATAATCGAGTTGATTTTTTTCATAATAAATCTCTTCGTTAGGGTTAATAGTTAATAGTTAGGGACTAATTTACTGATTCCTGGAAAGCAGTTGCCCTATCTAAAGGCCAACTCAGGTGGGTTGAATCGCCTTCATTGATGACAGGCGCATCGTGGTCATTGAGTAGCTTCACCCAAACTTGAGTGCCACAACTCAATGTAAAGTAATAGTGAATAGAGTCGCCAACGTAGACGTTCATCAAAAATTTACTGTCTACGTTATTTTGACGTAGAGCATCTGGCTTATTGATAAATAGATTCTCAGGTCTTATGGTCATGGTGCAGGCGGCGCCTACGTCCGTACAGTTCCCGTTTCTTACTATGGCCTCGCTACCATTGGCTAAAGTTACTGTCACCGTTTTCTCATCGATAGTTTTAATAACGCCAGTGATATTATTGTTTTCGCCAATGAAATTAGCCACAAAAAGGTTGCTGGGCTCTTCGTACAACACTGCAGGCTCTGCGCACTGCTGAACAATGCCATCGTCGAACACCGCAATGCGATCAGACATAGTCAGCGCTTCGGTTTGGTCGTGGGTCACATATATTGCCGTAAAACCTATTTTTTTGTGTAGTCGTTTTATTTCAAGCTGCATTTGCTCTCGCAAATTTTTATCTAAAGCGCCCAAGGGTTCATCCATAAGAATGATGCTGGCTTCAAAAATTAGCGCTCGCGCTACGGCAACACGTTGCTGTTGACCTCCCGATAGTTGCCCAGGATAACGTTTGCCAAAATCTGTCAACTCCACTAGCTCGAGAGTTGCAGCTACCTTTTCGGCAATGACCTCGGCGGACATTTTTCTTACTTTTAGTGGGTATGCTAGATTTTCAGAGATAGTCATATGTGGAAAGAGTGCATAATGTTGAAACACAACGCCGATATTACGATAGTAGGGGGCAATGTTGGTAACAGGCTTTCCATCGATTAGGATACTACCACTAGAGACTTCTTCAAAACCTGCCAACATCATTAAACAGGTGCTTTTGCCAGAGCCTGAAGGCCCTAATAAAGTAACGAATTCTCCTTCTCTAATATCCAAGTTGAAATCTTTTACCACCAAATTTTTTTGGTCATAACTTTTCTTGACATTAACAAATTGGACATATTGATTGTTAAGGTTGGAGGGCATGGTGACTAGGCCTTATGTTAATTTTTTAATATCGAAATATTGCATTAAACAATGACTGACAAAATCAATTCATTACAACTGTTTGATTATTTAACTTATTTTTTTAATTATTATTAGAGCTAATTTTCATGCTAAGTTTAACGGCGAATGTAAGGTAACCATGCCGACCCATTGCATCTTCAATACGGTTAAATTTTGTGTCGAGACGCCTTTCTGGCGCTAGTAAAATGATAACATAACCCATTTCATCAAATAATAACAGTTAGATGATAGCCGCAGTCACAACAGACCATCAATACGTTAAAGGACGTAGTTAAAAGACAGGCTAAAAACATTTTGATAGCTATAATCTAAATGATTTTATCTAATATTGCCAGTGCAAATATCTATTAATGTTTTGAGTGTGTAGCTACTTGGCCGATTCAAATAACTACGGTGCTCTCTACAAGCATGGCTATATTTGTTAGCCTGACTATTGAGTCAGTTGCGCTAATCGATTTTTTATATGGTGTAGATGACAGTTATGCCTCTGGGCTATCTGCATCATATATCTTTATTTTAAATAAGTTGAGTCAAAAATTTTGGCGTACTGATTTTTTAGTGACGTCATTATTAAATATTATATTTAAAATAGATGAGTGCTTGATGTTATATAAACTGGTTCTTTTGTTGCATGGTGGGTCAAGAGAAAACGTAATCTACGCAACCTACACATCAGTTTATTTGACTTGAATACGTAGAAATTACCTCTGCTTTCACTATCTAAGTGTAACGTTCACAACGCTTTAGATGTTTCAATAGTTATGAGTGGATTCACTGCCGGCAACCCAGGTATGCTGCGACTAGTGTTTTCGATATTAGGTCTATTTAAAAGTATAATGTTAAGGCCGCTAACAACATCTCTATTCACGTTCACGCTATTAATATATTCAGTCGTGTCCATCTTTGGCAAGTATTATTTATCGAATTTTTTTAAAATAAAGGGTTCGAGTAAAGCAGAATATAACGGTATCGTCATTTTAGATGTGCGATTATTATAACGCTAGTCAATTTGTCGACGGTCACTTTGATATGATTCAAGTTGAGATTTTCAGAAAATAGATTGAGTGGACTTGCTCTTGTTGTGACCGAACTACCTTAATTGATAAACTGGTTGACAGCTAAAGCTAATCTCGTTATACCTGCACCGACAACTGAGGCT
>JBLIME010000105.1:0-9074 GCA_047638515.1 Pseudohongiellaceae bacterium | reverse complement strand
TTTGGTGGCTCTGGTCTGAACGAGCGGACTTTATTAATTGAGCGCGCAGGTTCAATAGATTTTATACAAGACCTAGAAGACCGTAGTGACGGTGAGATTCGCGTTGAATTTATCGGTGATAATCAGATTTGTGGTCAGCTAAACTGTGTCAAGAAAACACAGCAAGGTATTATTGATTTGTTTACAGCGTCGACTCAAAACTCTGCAGGTGGTGCACCTTATCTGAACGTTCTAGACTATGCTTACATGTTTCCAAGTCGTGCATCCATCTACAGTTTTTTATATCATAAAGAAAGCGACAAGATTTTACGGGAGCCATTAGAAAAGCAACACGGCGTCAAGTTTTTGTTTTCGCACGCTGAACTTCGCGGCCTGCAAATGGGTCTTGGTTGGGATAAGAAACCTCTAATTACCAACATTGATACACTTCGTGGTACTAAAAATCGTGTAACTGGTACTCAGCTAGGTCGTATTGCAATGCAGTTGCTTGAGCTTAACCCCGTTCCGATTGCTTGGTCAGAAACTCTTGATGGCTTGAAGCAAGGCCTTATTGATGGTGCTGAGACGTGGACGGGTGCTGTTGCCTATGCAAATATGTCACCAGTGGTATCTCAGTCGGTTGATCTTCGTCTGTTTTGTGGTACAGAGGCAACTATGATCAATTCGAAAGTATTTGATGGCTTGAGTGGTGAGTTACAAGATGCGGTTATGGAGTCTGCATATTTCACACAAGCTAGAATTCAGTGTGCTAACGAAGCCTCGCTGGTTAACACCACAGGTGCAACTGATCCCCAGCTCGACGGTACTATATTCAAGACTCACGGTGTGCGTATGGCTTTACTTTCTGACGCTGAGCGTGAGAAAGCGGCTAAAATTTGTGCTCCTGAACATAATCCAGAGCCTTGGGTTAAGTGGCGTGAGCGTATTAATAAGTGGTCAGGTGGTCAAGACACCTACACGGCAATTCACAAAATTGCGCGTGAAATTCCAGTTGATACTTTAGCTGAGAATGTTACTCCACAGCGCTGGTGGAAATCTTAATCGCTTAGACTACTAACTGTAGACGGATACCCGACTCCTATTACTAGGGCTCGGGTAATTTTTTACATGATTTCTTTTAATCTTAAACTAAAAGCGCCTTAAATATTTGCTGCATCCAGTCGCAATAATAGTCATGCTTTGTCGCTAATAAATACACAGAGTATTTAAGGTATTAATTTTAATAAGCAAGTCGTTAAGTTTCTACAATTATAAACGCATTAACTATTCAATTTTAATAAGTCTGTGGCCTTGGCACGCACTTATTAGGGCCTATGAGCGAGGTACGCAATATGGTTAAATCAGCAGTCAGTTGGCTTAACGACAACGTTGAGAAATGTTTTATTCTGGTCTCCTACACAGCAATGGGAACCATTATTTTTTCGCAGGTTATTATGCGATTCTTCTTTCAGTATCAAAGTGCTTGGAGCACTACCATACCTATTTATCTATTTTTGTGGCTTACCTGGATGGGCGCTTCTCTCAATACAAAGAATAGAACTCACCTTCGTTTTAACGAAGTTAGAGAGCGTCTAAGTTACACTGCCCAATATGTTTGCCTACTAATGGATGCACTCGTTTGGTATGCATTCAGTGCAGTTGTACTCTTTTATACGCTTCAGCAAGTACAGTTGTCCCACGATAATTTTGCAATCGTTCAAGGTACCGATGATGTGATGCAGTGGTGGTTTTACATGGCAATCCCTTTATCATTTTCCCTTTTAGTTTTTCGTGTGACACAGAATCTAGTCGTCGATACAAAAATGTTTAGAGCGAAACAACCGCTAATAATAACAACCACAATGTTTGGTGATTAGGAGAGATTGTATGGACGGTTTTTTAATAGGTGCAATTAGTATTGCAGTAACAATATTATTTGTTCTCGGCTTACCCATTTTCTTAATTATTGGCATTTGGGTTGTCGGTATAAGTATCGTTATTGATTTTACGTTGGCTAACGTGGGCGCGACGTTATTTGAAGGTTTAAACTTCTTTGGCTTGTTAGCACTGCCGCTATTTATTTTAACTGGCGACTTAATTAGCGGAGCCGGTATTGCTAAGCGCTTAATTGATTTCGCCTACTCATGTTTAGGTTGGATGCGTGGCGGTTTAGCGATGGCGTCACTCGGCGCTTGCGGTATGTTTGCCGCTATTTCAGGGTCTAACTCGGCAACAACAGCAACCATCGGAGGCATTATGCATCCCGAGATGGTTAAGAATGGTTACAACGATAAATTCGCTGCAGCAACGCTGGCAGCCGGTGGCACAGTGGGTATTATTATTCCGCCAAGCATCATCTTTATTGTTTATGGCTTTATGATGGGTCTACCGATTGGCGAGTTATTTATAGGCGGATTTATACCTGGCGTCATGATGGTTATTGCGATGCAAGTTGTCTGTTTCTATTTATCGCGCAAGAATAAGTGGGGCACCATTATTAAATTTGATCCCAAGCGTATTGCGATAACCGGTGTTAAAGCTTGGTTGGGTTTTATGGCTATTGGTATCGTTATTTGGGGTATATATAGTGGTAAATTTTCGCCCACAGAAGCTGCCGGTATCACCTCGGGCTTTTGTTTGTTAGCGGGTATTTTCATCACCCGTGAACTCAGTATAAAATCTCTTCCCAGCATCTTAATGCGATCGGGCACCATTACCGGTATGTTGGCTCCGCTCATTGCTATTTCAATTGTTATGCAGCAGGTGTTGTCGCAACTGGGTGCTAAAGCATTCATCACTGATTTAGTTAATCTTTTGGGCGGTTATTATCCAATATTATTTGCCTGCATGGCGATTGTTTTACTAGCTGGTACTATTCTGGAGAGCCTGCCCAATACTATTATTTTGGCGCCAATTTTGGCGCCTATTGCGGCCAGCATTGGTGTTGATCCTATTCACTTTGCGGTTGTATTTTTAGTGGGTGATGCGATTGGTTTTATCACGCCTCCCTACGGTTTAAATCTGTATGTAGCAAGCGGTATTACCGGTATTCCCTACCTTAAACTCCTGGCCTATACGGTGCCGTATCTGTTGTCGTTACTTGTGGTTTGGGTAATCGTTGCGATGGTGCCAGAATTCTCCACCTATCTGGTTGAACTAATGCGACCGAAGTAATTGCGTGCGTTAGATTTTCTACCAACAAAAAAGGCTCTATAAAATAGAGCCTTTTTTATTTCAGATTAATTCATCTACAAAGTACTAATAGATCTAATCATAAAACATCTCTAGCCCATAAATTTTTCCGGCAATATAATCGTCTAGCAAGCGCTTTACTAGTGGCCCGCGTAGATTTTTTTGTTTACATATGTCGTCGTAACTCATCCACACAGCTTCTATGATTCCAGTGTCTAGCTCCATCTCTGGATAATGCCTTATCGGCTTCGCTAAAAAGCTGTGGCGCAGGTAGGTGATACCATTGCTTGTAGCGTGTCGGTACAAGCCTAAATAGTTTGTGATTTCAACTTCCCAACCGGTCTCCTCTATCGTTTCTCGTCTAGCGGCATTGATCAAACTTTCATTTTCATCGAGATGGCCTGCAGGTTGATTGCAGACTTCAATGCCGTCGGGAATCTCATTTACCATTAAAAATTTATTATCTTTGACGACCAATGTGGCAACAGTCACATTAGGTTTCCAGCGTTCATTTGTCATGTCTATTTACAACTCTTTTTTTTGCGGGTGATGACGATTTTTGTTCGACGTGCTTGTCTTTGTATCTTTATTCTGACGGCGGCTACTACTTTTCTGCTTGCTTGATGTCCTGTCAGTTGGTGGCAAGGTAAAAGACTCAAGGCGCGACTCGCCCGGCAGCAGCTGATCTAAACTCCACGGGCCTATAGAACGTCGAATCAAGCGCAAGGTGGGCAAATTAACTGCAGCAGTCATACGTCTAACTTGACGGTTGCGCCCCTCGGCAATTGATATCTCTAGCCAGTGTGTTGGGATAGCTTGGCGATATCTTACCGGTGGCTTGCGCTCCCACGTACTTGGCTCTGCAATAGATTTTACTTTGGCGGGTCCGCTGATGCCGTCTTTAAGAAGCACGCCAACTCGCAGCTGCTCAAGAGCTGCAGGATTAACAGCACCCTCTACCTGTACCCAATATGTTTTTAGTAACTTGCCTGAAGGATGGGCTATATGGTGTTGTAAGTTACCGTCGTCAGTTAATAGTAATAACCCTTCAGAATCAAAATCCAAGCGTCCTGCAGGATAAAAGCTTGGTCTATCGATAAGCTCAGAAAGATTACTTCTACCTGTTTTATCGGTAAACTGAGACAGGACCCTGAAGGGCTTATTAAGCAGAATTAATGATGACATAGAGTGATTATATAATACCTAGGTAACTACAAATATTTAATATGAACAATATGGCATATGATATAATTATATACTCTATATTTTGATGTTAGACGTTTGAACTTAACTTACTAGTGGCATTAGTGGGCTAAGTTTCGACGGATAAGCAATAAAATGATTATTCGGATTTCGATTTAAGGAAAAAAAATGACGACTGACACCCCAAAAATCATCTATACCCTAACAGATGAAGCCCCCGCCTTAGCCACTTATTCCTTATTGCCGATTGTTAAAAGTTTTACTAAAGCTGCTAATATAGATATTGAAACAAGCGACATCTCACTAGCTGCGCGAATTATCAGTGCATTTCCCGAGTGTATAAAGCCCGAGCAGCGGATAGCTGATACCTTGGCTGAATTGGGTGAATTGGTCAAGTTAGCCAACACCAATATTATTAAACTACCAAATATAAGTGCATCTGTACCCCAATTGGTGGCCGCTATTGACGAACTTCAAGCCAAAGGATACGACATTCCTAGCTATCCTTATGAACCATCAGATGATGTTGGAAGTGCTATTCAAAAGCGTTACGATAAAATTAAAGGCAGTGCTGTTAATCCAGTTTTACGTGAGGGTAACTCCGATCGCCGGGCACCACTGGCGGTTAAAGAATATGCACGTCAAAACCCGCACTCTATGGGTGAATGGAGTGCTGACTCGAAGTCTCATGTTGCCAGCATGACCGAGGGAGACTTTTATGGCAGTGAAAAATCATTAACGTTGAATAGAGCTTGCGATGTTCGTATCGAGCATGTTTCTCCAGGCGGCGTAATTACCATTCTAAAGCAAAAAATATCACTATTGGACGGCGAGATTATCGATGCAGCGGTCATGAGTTGTGATGCTCTTCGTGATTTTTTAGAGTTCGAGATAGCCGCTGCCAAAGATACTAATGTGCTGCTTTCTGTGCACCTAAAAGCAACTATGATGAAGGTGTCTGACCCTATTATCTTTGGCCATGCGGTGACGGTATTCTTTCGCTATGCATTTGAGAAGCACGCTAAACTGTTTGGCGAAATTGGCGTGGATACCAACAACGGTCTGGGTGATCTCTACCAGAAAATAGCCCAGTTGCCAGAGGCAAAGCGGCTTGAGGTCGAGGCTGATATTCAAGCCTGTTATGAAAAGCGTCCTAAATTAGCCATGGTTAACTCCGACAACGGTATTACCAACTTACACGTTCCTAGCGATGTCATCATCGACGCCTCCATGCCTGCTGCGATACGTTCATCGGGTAAGATGTGGGGGCCAACTGGCAAATTAGAAGATACTAAAGCGATCATTCCCGATCGCAGTTATTCGGGTGTTTATCAAGAGACCATGAAGTTTTGTAAAAAGCATGGGGCTTTAGACCCAACCACGATGGGTAGTGTGCCTAATGTTGGGTTGATGGCCCAAAAAGCCGAAGAGTATGGTTCTCATGATAAAACCTTTGAAGCTGAAGCCGAAGGTATTATTCGCGTTATCGATGATGCTGATTTAGTACTACTAGAGCAGGCCGTCGAAGCAGGTGATATATGGCGCATGTGTCAGGTTAAAGATGCACCGATTCAGGATTGGGTTAAGTTAGCCGTTAATCGTGCACGCGCGACTCAGCTTCCCACGATTTTTTGGCTTGATGAAGCTCGCGCTCACGATTGCGAAATAATTACCAAAGTTAACTTGTACTTAAAGGATCACGACACTAAAGGTCTCGACCTGCATATTATGTCGCCAATAGCTGCGACTCGATTCACACTTGAAAGTATTATTAATGGCAAAGACATTATTTCGGTCACGGGTAATGTTCTGCGTGATTATTTAACGGATCTGTTCCCGATCTTAGAGCTGGGCACCAGTGCAAAGATGCTCTCAATTGTGCCGTTAATGAATGGCGGTGGACTTTTCGAGACGGGTGCGGGCGGTTCGGCCCCCAAGCACGTCCAGCAACTTGTCGAGCAAAATTACCTACGTTGGGATTCACTCGGCGAATTTCTTGCACTGTCAGTATCCCTCGAACACATATGCGATACTTTCAACAACAGTAAGGCGAAAGTGCTCAGCGCGACACTTGATACCGCAATCGGTAAGTTTTTGTTAAACAATAAATCGCCAGCTCGTCAATTAGGCAGTCTCGATAATCGAGGTAGCCACTTTTATCTAGCGCTATATTGGGCGCAAGCGTTGGCTGAACAAGCCGACGATATAGAATTGAGCGCAAGTTTTGCAAGTTTAGCCGAGTTTTTGATAGCTAACGAAGAGCAAATTGTTGAGGAAATGAACAGTCAGCAAGGCAAAAAAGTCGATATTGGCGGTTACTACTTGCCGGATGCAAGCTTAGTCGAAGCCCTAATGCGTCCAAGTCAGCTGTTAAATAAGGCAATATCTTCTTTCTAGACAATGGCCAACGGCAACATTAGTTTTTGTTCAATAAATCCACCTAGTTAATCTCTAGGTGGACTTATACTAACGGCCCAAGCACTTTTTCAGCAAGAGTACTATTAAGTTGACCGTCGGATTCGGTTGCACTAGTGCTGACCGCGCCCAAATTCTTTTCATCTTTACTCTTGATGTAGTCCGCCACCTATCGGTTTTTTGTATTTATAGCTCACCACTTTTGTTGACGTGCAACAGGCAAGCAACTTTCTGGTCTCGTCTACCGGTAAAATAAAGCCACATTCCCACTATTGCTGAGCCTCTTTACATTATCAGCAGCCATAAATCTTGCCTGCATTTTGACCTGGGTCATCTTTTATATTTATAGAATTTTGGGGATTGCTCAAGGCACACACCTTAACGTGTTAATATTAAATCACATCGTTATTTTCGTGCGTATAACTTAACTGTAATACTTACTACATGTCGAACTTTTGGTCGAATGCTAATGTTTTATCAATTCTTATGGTTTGAGTACTTGATTGACATTTTAGTGACCCGATATAACTTATTTGAAAAGTCTTATACAGAGGTAAACTAGGAAATGCAGTTCTTAGCACAATTTAATATGGGTATTCCTGAGTTTCATCGACTACGCTTAAATAAAGATGAGCAAGACAGTGGCTCAAGCGAGGACGGCTATCTATTGTTGGAAGAGTCAAAACCCGAGCTTAAGAAGCCATCTTTATACAAGGTGATGATGATGAATGACGACTACACTCCTATGGAGTTTGTTGTTCATGTTTTAGAGTCGTTTTTTACTATGAATCGCGAGCAAGCAACGCAGGTCATGTTGCAAGTTCACAAAGCCGGCAAAGCTAAATGCGGTGTTTTTACCCGTGATATCGCCGAGACCAAAGCCGCTCAAGTGATAGAGTGCGCTAAACAAAATGAGCATCCATTGCTTTGTGAAATTGAAGCAGTGGACGATGAATAAATTGAACCAATGTTATATTAATGAGGATATCAAATGTTAAGTAAAGAGCTTGAGCAAACCTTAAACGAGGCTTTCAAAGGCGCTCGTGCGAAACGTCATGAATTTATGACGGTTGAACATCTTTTGCTGTCGCTACTCGATAATAATGCAGCTTTGGTTGTTTTGAAATCCTGCGGCGCGGACCTGTTAACTTTGCGCAATGAACTTGTTGAGTTTGTTGATGCCACCACACCTTTAATTCCAGAAGCTGAGAAAGATCGTGAAACACAGCCTACGCTAGGTTTTCAACGAGTTTTGCAGCGCGCTGTGTTCCACGTTCAGTCCTCGGGTAAAAAAGAAGTCACCGGCGCCAATGTATTAGTGGCTATTTACAGTGAGCAGGAAAGCCAAGCGGTCTACTTTCTTAAAATGCAAAATATTGCACGACTCGATATTGTTAATTTTATTACTCACGGTATTTCAAAAGTGGGTGATGACAGTGCAAATAGTGATTCGATGCAAGGTGGTGATATCAATGAAGGTGCAGAAGGTGAATCTGAATCTGTTAATCCTCTAGATAACTACACGACCAACTTGAATTTAGCGGCTCAGGACGGTCGTATAGATCCACTCGTAGGACGTGACCATGAAGTAGAGCGCGTCACGCAAATTCTATCGCGACGCCGCAAAAATAATCCACTGCTAGTCGGTGAGTCAGGCGTTGGTAAAACAGCGATTGCAGAAGGCTTAGCAAAGAGAATCGTCGACGGCGATATTCCCGACGTGTTGAAAGGAAGTGTCGTCTATTCTTTAGACATGGGTGCGTTACTAGCGGGTACTAAATATCGCGGTGACTTCGAAAAGCGTTTTAAGGGTCTGCTAGCTGAGCTTAAAAAGCGCGATCGCTCGATACTCTTTATTGACGAGATCCACACTATCGTCGGTGCCGGAGCTGCTTCTGGCGGCGTTATGGATGCCTCTAACCTGCTTAAGCCATTGCTTTCTTCCGGAGAGATCCGCTGCTTCGGCTCGACAACCTTTCAAGAGTATCGAGGTATCTTTGATAAAGATAAGGCTTTATCTCGACGCTTCCAAAAGGTTGATGTCAATGAGCCTAATGTTGAAGACACCTATAAAATATTGAAGGGTCTGAAGTCTCGATTTGAAAAACACCACAATATCAAGTACACCGATGCAGCCTTACGCTCGGCCTCTGAGCTTTCAAGTCGGTACATTACCGATCGTTTTATGCCCGATAAAGCTATTGACGTCATTGATGAAGCCGGTGCTTATCAACAGCTACAATCACCGAGTAAACGTAAGAAGCAGCTAGGTGTAAGTGACATTG
>JBLIME010000104.1:0-9189 GCA_047638515.1 Pseudohongiellaceae bacterium | reverse complement strand
CTGAACTTAAACTTTTGGCGATAAGATATTCAAAATGCGGTTAATTTTGTCTAAGCTTTCTTGATACTCATCATCGGCGTTTGAGTCGGCTACAATGCCACCGCCACCCCAGCAGGTCAGCAGCTCGCCATCGCAGCTAACGGTGCGTATGGCAATATTAGTGTCCATATTCCCGTTGCTATTGATATAGCCGATACTGCCGCAGTATACACCACGGGAACCATGCTCAAGTTCATCGATGATTTCCATCGCGCGCTTTTTAGGAGCACCGGTGATCGAGCCACCGGGGAAACAATCCTTTAACAAGTCTATACTGTTCGACTCGGCTTTTAACGTGCCGACAATATCGCTAACCAGATGATGCACATTGGGGAAACTTTGCAAGCCAAACAAAGTCTCCACATCGATACTCCCCGGGTTGCAGTGTTGGCCAATATCATTGCGCAAAAGATCGACAATCATTAAGTTTTCAGCACGGTTTTTTTCATCGTTTTGCAATGCCAACCCTTGATGCTTGTCAATCTCAGGATTTTTGTCCCGTCGTGATGTGCCTTTGATAGGTTGAGTGAGTACTTGGTTATCGACGACCTGTAAAAAACGCTCGGGTGAAAGTGACATAATGGCCTGATCACCTAATTGCAGGTAGGCAGAAAAAGGCGATGCCATCGCCTCTCGCAGCTGTCGGTAGGCGACGTAAGGGTCGCCTTTATATTTGGCTTGAAAGCGCTGGGCAAAATTTACCTGATAGCTGTCGCCTGCCAGAATGTATTCGTTGATCGCGAACAAGCTAGCGCTGTATTGCTCTTTTGAAAGTGTCGCCGCCAATGGCTCGACCTCGATCGTGGCAGTATTTGCTGACGTTTCCGCATGGTTGGCAAGGCCGCTGAGCTTGCCCCTAATAATCTCAAGGGTCAGAGGGTTACACTCGGGCAGGCTAGTAATATAGGCCTGTTGGCGTTGGTGATCTTGAATGATGGCCCAGTGATAAATACCCACCTGCATGTCATCAAAGTTAGAGCTTAGACTCGCTGCAGTAGGATCTAAAAACTCCTCAACAAGGTTTTGATTGATACTGGAGGAGTCCAGGGCTGTATCTTGATTGCCATGTTGGTTTGAGGAGCGTTTGAGATGTTTATGGAGATCGTAGGCAAAATAACCAATAGCGCCGCCGCTAAAGGGTATGTCGTGGCATGCATTACTACCGTCATTGTCCTCGAATGCATGTTTAGAGGTGGTTTGTTCTAACCTATCGTCGTCATTTATCGAGGTCTTAGCTACTGTATCGTCAAGAGCAATATCCTCTATAGCAATGTCGTCGATCGCCATGGCCTTAGTGGCCGCTACTCGAGTTTTGGTGAGCTTTTTTAATTCAGACTGTATTAAGTCTAATGGGTTATCGTCATAACGGCCTCGAGCTAAATAGTCATAGCTAGGCGATTGGCAATCGAAAACGGTAGTCTGGTTATTCGCGCTTACTAGCCGCACTGCAGGCAAGGCGCTAATAATGTCGTAGCGCCCATATTCAGAGGCAGGCTTACCACTGTCGAGCCAGCAGGCAAAGGGTAGGTCGCGAAGTAAACTGAAGAGGGCTTCACAGTTAGCTTGATAGGGAATTGCCGTTACTTTTATCATGGTAGTATCTGAATATTGATTAAATTATTTAAGAGGAGCACAGCTTGGCATTCTACGCGCTTGAGCGATTAACTAATTTGTACGACGGTTATTGTCGTAGCTATCAAATTGTGGGCAGACCTTTATTGTTGGTTCAGCAAAACGGTCAACGCTATCTGTTACTTAATCAATGTCCACATCGACAGATGCCCTTAACCCGAGCTACTTTAAGCGGAGATTTTATTCGATGTCCTAGCCATGGACTGCGTTTTAATCTGATCACGGGCGCTACTGCCGATGGCTGTGCTAATCGCTTACAATTTTTTCGACTTTGTTATGATGGAGTCACTGTAGGCGTTAATTTATGAATTGTGTAGGCACTTCCCTTGACGCTGCAACTATATTTTTTAATATTGTTGCAGCGTCAATTCTTTAATATTAAGCGTCTATCGCATTGGCTTGATCAATAGCATTGCCAATATAGCTAGCGGGAGTCATGTTTCTAATACTAGCCTTTGCCGATTCGGGTATTAAAAGGGATTCAACAAAGTCACTCAGTATTTCAGGTGTAATCTTTTGGCCGCGAGTGAGTGCTTTGAGTTTTTCGTAGGGCTCGTCAACCCCGTAGCGCCGCATGATTGTCTGAATGGGCTCTGCTAGCACTTCCCAACTATTGTTCAAGTCGGCCGCTAATTTTTCTTCGTTTATTTCTAATTTGCTCATGCCTTTAATGACAGATGCATAAGCAATCGCACAATAACCAAAACCTACGCCCATATTTCTAAGCACGGTTGAATCAGTTAAGTCGCGCTGCCAGCGAGAGATGGGTAGCTTGCCGGCTAAGTGTTGAAAGATCGCATTGGCTAAACCTAGATTACCCTCTGAATTTTCGAAGTCGATGGGGTTTACCTTGTGTGGCATTGTTGATGAGCCCACTTCGCCGGCAATGGTTTTTTGTTTGAAGTAGCCCACAGAAATATAACCCCAAATATCGCGATTAAAATCGATCATTACGGTGTTAAAGCGTGCAATGGCATCAAATAGTTCTGCAATATAGTCGTGCGGCTCTATCTGTGTAGTGTAGGGGTTCCAGCTTAAACCTAGACCCTCCACAAATGTTTGTGCATTCGCTTGCCAATCAATATCGGGGTAGGCTGATAAGTGTGCATTATAGTTGCCTACAGCGCCATTGATCTTGCCGAGCAGTTCTACCTTGTTAATAGAGTTTAACTGGCGTCGAAGACGCGCGACAACATTCGCTATTTCTTTACCGACAGTCGTCGGCGAGGCAGTTTGGCCATGGGTGCGAGCTAACATGGGTACAGCGGCATAGGCTTTTGCAAGTGCCGTCATCATGCTCGACGTTTGTTCTAATTGATCCATCAAAGCATTACGACCTGCTTTTAACATCAAGCCGTGTGCGAGATTATTGATATCTTCACTAGTACAGGCAAAGTGAATAAATTCTTTGATTTTGTTGAGTTCGGGGTCCACTTCAAATTGCTTCTTTAAAAAATACTCGACGGCTTTGACATCGTGATTAGTCGTTGCTTCTATGTTTTTGATATCGGTGGCATGGCCCTCATCAAAGTTATCGAGGATAGCTTGTAGCTTTTGATTGGCGCTAACACTGAGAGGCGCTACTTCATCAACTTGTGGATGATTGGCGAGACATTGCAACCAGCGAATTTCGACCTCAACACGATATCGAATCAGACCATACTCACTAAATATAGACCGGTAGCTTGATGTTTTGGTGCTGTAGCGTCCATCGATAGGGGAAACTGCAGTTAAAGAAGAGAGCTCGCTCATAGACTGTGTGCCTTAAGATTTATAATAGAAACAAAGGGCGGTATGATACCGGAAATGAATGGTTCTTGTGAAGAGAATGCACTAATATTGAATGCCTACTAAGCGTAGACAATGCTAAAAAAGTAAAATGTTTACACAAGGAGATAAATAGCGACATGAGCATAATAATAACAAGTTCCTCATCGGTCTTTGTAGAACAATTGCACAAGATAATACGCGCTAAATTAACACAGTCAGTTGCTTCTTCAGTCCAGTTGTTTGCCATCGAATTTTTCAATCAGTATCCCTTGTCTGATATCGAAAATAGAACCCGTGAAGATGTCTTTGGTATGGTTAACGAAGCTTATAATTTTATTAAAACCTTTCATCATCGGGCATCTATCAGAGTATTTAATCCTACAATGGAGGGGAATCAGTGGCAGTGTTCTCGATCCATAATTATGGTGCATTGTAAAAACACGCCATTTTTGATGGATTCGGTACGCATGGCTCTAACTAATCATGGTTTAGAAGTTCGTGCCGTTAAAAGTACTCCGCTGGCCATTAGTCGCGATAAGACGGGAGGTCTAGTTTCAATACATTCTTTTGAGCAGGCAAAAGCTAAAGACATTAAAGAGGCATTATTATACTTTGAAGTCAATCGACAAGCCGATGAAAAAGAATTTAAGGCAATCGCGAGCACTATCCGAGCAACCTTGGGCGATATTAAATTAGTCACTAGTGGCTATTCAAAAACACTGGCGGCTGTGCGAACTATTCGGAAGTCTTTGGGTGGTTTCAAAAAAACTCACTCAAAAACGGCCATTCACGAAGCGGAACAATTTTTATCGTGGTTAACGACTAACAATTTTGCCTTTTTAGGATATGCCTATACATCCTTAAAGCGCGATGCGTCAAAAAAGTATGTGGCAACTATTGATAGGAGCAGTATTTCCGGGATTTTAAAAGATGAAAAGCTGATTGCCAGCGTTATAAAACGTCAAGACTTAACCAAAGGCAGTCAAAAGAGACTAATAGCATTTAGTAAATTACCTATTCGCTCGACGGTGCACCGTTACGCATACACCGATCAAATTAAAATTAAAGATTACGATGAAAATGGTAATCTCGTCGGTAAACATCATATTGTGGGTCTTTACACCTCCGCTGCTTATCGAGCCAGTGTGTTTGAGGTGCCGGTGATACGCACGAAAATTGAGCGACTCTACACCAGCATTAATACGGAGCTAAACAGTTATAATGGGCGCGTTATAAGACAGGTACTGGAAACCTATCCAAGAGATGAGTTGTTTCAAAGTAATGGTCAACGCTTGACCGAGTCTATTTTGCGTATCTCACAAATTAACGAGCGCCTCAAGGTTCGCTTATTTATGCGCGCGGACACCACCAATACATTTGTCAACGCGATGGTTTACGTGCCTCGCGAAGTCTTTTCATCCCGCTTGCGGGAAAATATAGTCAATCTCTTGTCCGCTGCAGTATCTGCCGAATCACATGAATTCAGCATGTACTATTCGGAGTCAGTTTTGTGTCGTCTTTATGTAACGTTTCTTATTGGCGATAAGCATAATACACAATGGGACACAGCGGCACTCGAATTACAAATTAAGGCGCTGGCGCATACTTGGACATCCTCATTAGCAGAGGGCTTACAAGCGCGCTTTGGCGAAGATAAAGGCGCTGAATACGCTAAAAGATTTGCCTCAAGCTTTCCCGCATCATATCAAGATAGCTTCAAAGTAGATCAAGCACTGCAGGATATTCACGTCATTGATAGTCTTAATGATGGACAAACCCTCGCCCTAAATTTATGCCCACTGAGTGATGCATCGAGTCATCGGGTGCATTTTAAAATGCTTAGTTTGGACGTCCCCCTAGTGTTGTCGGACGTAATTCCAGTGCTAGAGAAAATGAATCTAAAAGTGATTGGTGAGCATCCTTATAAGCTATGTGTCGATGACAAACATATTTGGCTTCACGACTTTGAGTTAGATAGCGAATTATTATTAACGTGTACTGATTTTGGCAAACTTAAAGAGCGTTTTGAAGATACGTTTAATCACGTTTGGATGAACGATGCCGACAATGATAGGTTCAACGGTCTTGTACTCTCGGCCAATATTGATTGGCGCGAAGTCGTCGTCCTACGCGCATATGCCTCTTATATGAAACAAACATTGTTTCCCATCAGTCAAGATGCTATCAAGCAAACACTGCTTGCTTACCCCGAAATAACGCGGCAGCTAGTCACCTTATTTCATACGCATTTCGATCCTCAGCTCGAAAGCCATAATACGCATGAACTAACGGCTGCAATCGTCGCACGTCTTGAGGATGTGAGTAACTTGAATGACGACAGAATATTGCGTCGATTTTTAGACTTCATTAACGGTACGCTACGCACTAATTTTTATCAACGAATCGACGGCAAACCTAAAGCTTATGTGAGTTTTAAGTTTAATCCACGAGAAATTGCTGATATTCCTGAGCCTCGCCCTAAATATGAAATATTTGTCTACTCTCCCAGAGTCGAAGGTGTGCACCTGCGCGGAGGTAAGGTGGCTAGAGGAGGGTTGCGCTGGTCTGAACGCAATGAAGATTTTCGCACCGAAGTACTCGGTTTAGTAAAGGCACAGCAAGTTAAGAATGCAGTTATTGTTCCCAATGGTGCTAAAGGTGGTTTTATTGCAAAACAGGCGAGCATGCAAAACGGACGCGACAGTTTCATCAAAGAAGGTATTGCTTGTTATCAAATTTTCATTCGAGGCCTTCTCGATATCACAGATAATCTAGTCAAAGGTAAAGTGATTCCACCGCTCAACGTTGTGCGCCTCGATGATGATGATCCTTATCTGGTTGTTGCTGCCGATAAAGGCACGGCGACGTTTTCTGATATTGCCAATGAGATCTCTTTTGAATATAAACATTGGCTAGGTGATGCTTTTGCCTCGGGCGGCAGCCAGGGTTACGACCACAAAGGTATGGGTATTACTGCACGCGGTGCTTGGGTTTCGGTACAACGTCATTTTAAAGAACAGAATGTCAACGTTCAAGAGCAAAATTTTAGCGTTATTGGCATTGGTGACATGGCGGGTGATGTGTTTGGTAATGGTATGTTGATGTCGAAACATATCTGCCTGACGGCGGCGTTTAATCACTTGCATATTTTTATCGATCCCACGCCCGACGCAGAGAAAAGTTTTGTGGAGCGCGAGCGCCTGTTTAATTCACCTGGCACCAACTGGGAGGATTATAATAAAAAACTAATATCAAAAGGCGGTGGTATTTTTTCGCGCAATGCTAAGTCAATTGCCATCAATAAAGATATGAAACTATGTTTTGATATTACTGCAGATAAACTCACTCCAGTCGATTTGATTCACGCGCTTTTAAAAGCACCGGTTGATTTAATTTGGAATGGCGGTATTGGGACCTATGTTAAGTCTTGTACCGAGTCCCATGCCGACGTTGGCGATAAAGCTAACGATGGCCTGCGCGTCAATGGTGCGGATCTTCGCTGTAAAGTTTTTGGTGAGGGCGGTAATTTAGGGGCTAGTCAACTAGGCCGTATTGAGTTTGCACTAAGAGGTGGGTTTTGTAACACCGACTTTATCGATAACTCGGCGGGTGTTGATTGTTCTGATCACGAAGTTAACATTAAGATTTTGCTCAACGAATCAGTGGTTAAAGGTGAATTAACTCCGGCACAACGCAATCGTCAGTTAGTTGCAATGACCGACACTGTTGCTGAAATGGTGTTAAATAACAATTATTATCAAACGCAATCAATTAGCTTGGCAGAAAAAGAGGGGCTTGCCCGTAATAATGAGTACCGCCGTCTAATTAATTCATTAGAGAGTAGTGGCCGTTTAAGTCGCAAGTTAGAATTTATTCCTAGTGATGACGAGTTAGTCGAGCGCGTCGCTGGCGGGCAATCGTTAACGCGACCCGAGCTAGCCGTACTAAATTGTTACGTTAAAAGCCAACTCAAAGAAGAGCTCGCCGTCGATGCGGTGGCCAACAACGAATACCTATCTTCCTGGGTTGAAAAGGCCTTTCCTAAGCAACTACTCAAAAAGTACAAATCTGAAATACACAGTCATATTCTTCGTAAAGAAATTATAGCAACACAATTGGCTAACGACATGGTTGATAATATGGGGATCACCTTTTTTCAACGTATTGTCGAGTCAACGGGTGAGTCCGCGGCTAATATTGCCATTGCCTATGTAGCCGCACGTGATATTTTTCGATTTGATGAGTTTCAAAACTCTGTAGAGGCGCTGGATTACAAGGTGTCCGCGGATGATCAGCTACAATTATTAATTAGTATGATGCGACGTGTTCGACGTGGTACACGTTGGTTTCTTCGCAATCGGCGGGACCGACTAAACCTTACAAAAGATGTACCTTTGTATGCAAAGCACGTGATTAGCGTGATAAAGGAGACGCCAAGGGTATTAAATGCAACAGAGCGCCAAGCATGGAGCGATAAATGTGCGCGCTTTGAGCAGCTCGGGCTTAAAAATGACTGGGCCAGTTTAATGGCAATGCCTAGTTTTCTGTTTTCAGGGCTAGGTGTGGCCGATGCCGTAGTTGAAGACAGCACTAGTGTGGCAAGTTCGGTTGAGATGCATCACTTATTGGGTGATAAATTAGGCCTGTATTGGTTCGCTATTGCGGTGAGTAATGTCAAAGTTGATAACCATTGGCAAGCTAAGGCAAGGGAGTCTTTTATCGATGACATAGACAAGGTTCTGCGCGTAATGAGTGTCAGTCTTTTGAGTTTGGCGGGTAAGAAATATCCCTTAGAGGAAGCTCTACAACTATGGATGCAAGAGCACACTTCGGTGGTATCGCGCTGGCGTACAATGGCAACTGAGCTAGAGTCTAATGTGGCTAATGACTTTGCTATATTTTCGGTAGCGATGGGAGAGCTAAAAGATCTAATGGATGCCTGCAATAATTGTAAAAAACTCAGTCTGAGTTAAATTCGTGAGTACTAATCAATGGGCTAAGTGTTTATTTACACTGAGGCTTTTCGGGTTATGTGTAAATAAGGCAGTTGCATGAAGCATGCTACAGTTAGCTCCAATGTCTGAAATAATAGTGTCATTAAACATTGCGGCAGAAGAGTATCTCAAACTGTACCAAGGTGCCGCCCGCTCCGTTTTCACCAAAACACGAGAGGGACGCAGTATTCGTTTCCCAGCGAATATATTGCAGCCCTTCGTCAGTTACAACGGGGTTGTGGGTTCTTTTAAAATAGAGTTTGATGAACAAAATCGATTTAAAAAGATCACTCGCCTTGTCTAACGGTTGCCGTCGACTAAGATCGCTAGCTGTGGCTGTATCTTTGTCGCAGCTGCCCCCACGATCTTTCGATTTCACGGTGCATGACTAAGGCTTTGCTGACAAGCTGTGCGCCGAGTCTAAGCCGATTCTATCGGATAGTAATTGAATTAAATCTGTCGTCTTAAGGTTAAGCATAAACAAGAGTTTAGTGTGTGAGTCGATAATCCCCTGTGTGCGTTCTCGGGCTACTGCATTTTTAGTGTCGGTGTACCACGAGCACGAGCAAACGTTTGAATGACTCTCTCCCTCTCCGCATCTACCACTCTTTTCAGTTTTATCTTCAGTGATATTTCCTTGAGGTGATTTCGCCAACATTTTTTTGAATCGGCAACACACAATTACCGTCAATAATCTAGCTGCAATGACTTGCCACTGATACAGCCTAAACCGCGCGCATCAAAAAACTCCACC
>JBLIME010000103.1:0-9352 GCA_047638515.1 Pseudohongiellaceae bacterium | reverse complement strand
GATTATAACAGTGACTTTTTTGCCGTCAACCGTTCTTATCATTATCTTTTGGCTTGTTGATGACGATCATGGTGTTTTGGGCTGATTTCGGCTAGTCTAGCTGCCTTTTTTACCAAGACTATACATACATGCGCCGTCAAGACTTTAGCTACGATCTCCCCGATGAGTTGATTGCCCGACATCCAACCCCTGAGCGAACTGGAAGTCGTTTACTGTGTTTAGATGGTGTCACCGGTGACTGTCAGCATCGCTATTTTTCAGACTTGTTGGAGCAGCTGCAAGCGGGTGATGTTATGGTATTTAACAATACAAAAGTCATTCCAGCGCGTCTGTTTGGTTCTAAAATAAGTGGTGGCCGTATCGAGATACTCGTCGAGCGTGTGCTCGACCAACACCGGTTTTTAGCGCATATACGAGCCAGTAAATCACCTAAAGCGGGCACCCAGCTGCTGGTTGATGACTTTACCATCGACGTGCTTGGTCGCGACGGCGAATTGTTCGAGTTGGATTGTGGCGAGCAGTCGGTCATCCCTATGCTCGAGGCCATCGGGCATATGCCCTTGCCACCTTATATTGATAGAGCTGATACGCTTGCGGACCAGTCGCGTTATCAAACAGTTTATGGTGAGCACTTGGGAGCGGTTGCGGCTCCGACGGCCGGTTTACACTTTGACGAAGCTCTGATGAAGGCCGTCGTCGCCCAAGGCGTCGAAATAGTTTACGTGACCTTACATGTAGGTGCAGGTACCTTTCAACCAGTGCGCGTCGACGAAATTGAAAATCACCACATGCATTCAGAGTGGATGACGATCAGCCAAAATACCTGCGACATCATTAATAATGCCAAAAGTCAGGGTCGTCGAATAATTGCTGTCGGAACCACTAGTGTTCGCTGCTTAGAGACCGCTGCACAAAAATCAACATCAGTAGCGTCGCCGGTCACGTTGAAACCTTTCGAGGGTGACACAGATATTTTTATCTATCCTGGATATCAGTATCGGCAAGTCGATGCGCTAGTGACTAATTTTCATTTGTCAGAATCAACGCTGCTTATGCTGGTATCTGCTTTTGCAGGCTACCAACATATAATGCAAGCCTATAGAGAAGCCGTGGCCTTACGCTATCGATTTTTTAGCTACGGAGATGCGATGTGGATGACGCTGAATCCGCAAGCAGTTGATGAATTAATTAGTAAGTTACCAGTAGGGAGCTAGCCTAGGCCTATTCCACATGCTTATCTCAATGTGATGGTTAGCACGATAATTACATTGTCAGCACTGCTGACGATTCAGAAATTGATAAGTCGACAATCGATTCGCCAGTCGGCTCAGAGTAGAAGAGTAAAAGTCAATGACAACAAATAATTGTTTTATGCGGTTTGAGATGGATACCACTGATGGACTCGCTAGGCGTGGGCGCCTGCATTTTCCGCGAGGTATTGTCGAGACTCCTGCCTTTATGCCGGTGGGTACTTACGGCACTGTAAAAGGAATGACGCCAAGGGACATTAAAGATATTGGTGCGCAGATTATTTTGGGTAATACTTTTCATCTAATGTTGCGGCCCGGCACCGAGGTGATTGCGGCGCATGGTGATCTGCATGACTTTATGCAGTGGTCTGGGCCGATACTGACTGATTCTGGTGGCTTTCAGGTTTTTAGTTTGGGTAAGCTGCGCAAAATAACAGAGGAAGGTGTGAATTTTCAGTCACCAATTGATGGCAGTAAAGTTTTTATGGGGCCCGAAGAGTCGATTGAGGTCCAGCGTAAGCTGGGTGCTGATATTGTGATGATTTTTGATGAGTGTACCCCATATCCAGCTACTGAGCTTGACGCTAAGGCCTCCATGGAGCTATCACTTCGCTGGGCTAAGCGAAGCCTTGATGCGCATGGAGACAGCCCGTCGGCTTTATTTGGTATTGTTCAGGGTGGTATGTACGAATCGCTCCGCGATGAATCCTTGGCCGCTTTAAGCGAGATGAACTTTGACGGCTATGCTCTGGGTGGCTTGTCTGTGGGCGAGCCCAAAGAAGATATGGTGCGCATCCTTAACCATACCGCCCAAAAAATGCCGGTCGCTAAGCCGCGCTATCTAATGGGGGTGGGTAAACCGCAAGATATAGTCGAGGCAGTGCGTCGGGGCATCGATATGTTTGATTGTGTGATGCCTACGCGCAATGCGCGCAATGGCCATTTATTTGTAACCGAGGGTGTCGTTAAAATACGCAACGCCAAGCATCGCCACGATACCTCACCCTTGCAAGCAGGTTGTACTTGTTATACGTGCCAGAATTTTTCGCGAAGCTACCTGCATCACTTAGATAAATGTGGAGAAATGTTGGGGTCGCAGTTGAATACGATTCACAACCTACATTTTTATCAACAATTGATGGCGGGTTTACGTGACGCCATTGGCGACCACCGTTTAGAAAGTTTCGTGAGTGATTTTTATCTACAGCAAGCTACCGATGTGCCCTCTCTCTGAGTAGAGCCTCGACGTTAGGCCAAGCCAATTTTGAGCAATAAGCGCAATAATAAAGAGAAAGTAGCTGTTAATGCACTACATTGGCTAAGACCTCAATGGAATAAATAGGTATAATCATGCCTTAGCAGTGTTCTTTAAAACTAGAGCTTACGTAGTTTGATAATAAGAGCTTTTCGACGAAAAATATCATGGAGTCAGGGTCAAATATGGAATTCATTTACTCTAACCAAACTTACTTAATTACTATTTATAAAACGACATAATCTATGCTAAATCGCTATCCTCTCTGGAAAAACTTCCTTATTGTTGCAGTTGTTGCATTAGGGTTTCTCTACTCGGCAGCTAACCTATACGCGCCTGATCCAGCCGTTCAAATATCTGGTACCTCTAGCGCGCTTGAAATTGACACTGCCACGGTGCAAAAAGCAACTGCCGCACTGGTCAAAAATAATATTAGCTTCTTTGGTGAAACACATACAAACAACAATGCGCTAATTCGCCTCAACGACCAAGATGATCAGTTGCGGGCTAAACAACTGATTAAAAACGCTTTAGGTGACGATTACATTGTTGCGCTCAATCTTGCACCCACAACACCTGATTGGCTAGGCGGTTTAGGCGCAACGCCAATGAAACTAGGTTTAGATTTATCCGGTGGCGTACATTTCTTAATGGAAGTTGACACAAACTCAGTGGTTACTGCCCGCATAAAGACTGTTGAAGATTTAGCGAAAAGTGAGTTGCGTCAGGCGCGTATTCGTTACAGTTCTGTGGTTGCTACTAAAGACAATCGAATTGTCGCTCGATTCGCCACAGAAGATGCGCGTAATCAAGCAGCCTCTGTACTTCGTCGCGAATATCGGCAGTTCATTTTCACCTCCGAAGAAGGCGATAATAACTTTATTCTTGAGGGGGAAATGCTGGAGCAAGAAATTGCGACGCTCGAGGCCAATGCTGTTAATCAGAACTTAACGACACTGCGTAATCGTGTCAATGAACTCGGTGTGTCTGAACCTATCGTTCAACGTCAGGGACGCAATCGGATTGTAGTCGAACTCCCAGGGGTTCAAGATACTGCCGAGGCAAAACGTATTATTGGTAAAACGGCTAATTTAGAGTTTCGTCTAGAAGCTGAAGCTAGCGCTTTGTCTTCAAACAAAGAAGAGTTCGAATTTCGAGATAGCGACGGCGGCTTCACCCGCACGGCATTTTTAGAGCGACGTGCAGTGATAACCGGTGACAATGTAACCGGTGCTCAAGCTAGCTTTGATTCTCAAACTAGTCAGCCACAGGTGAACATAGATTTAAGTAGTGACGGCGGCAATAAAATGTTTCGTGCGACCGTCAAGAATGTCGGCCGCAGCTTGGGCGTTCTTTTCATTGAATATAAAACTAAAACGCAAGATGCTCAAGGTAATGTTCTCGAAAAGCCAATACAGGTTGTCGAGAAAAAAATTATCAGTCTGGCAACAATTCAAAGTCCATTAAATGCGCAGTTTAGAACAACAGGTCTAGGCAGTACGGCAGAGGCTTCCGAGTTGGCTTTACTGCTGCGTTCAGGTGCGCTCGCAGCGCCAATGCAATTCGTCCAAGAGAGTACGATAGGGCCGTCGCTTGGCGCTGAAAACATCGCTCTCGGAGTAAAGTCAGTTCAGATTGGTTTATTTTTAGTGCTGATCTTTATGCTGGTTTTTTATAAAGTTTTCGGTGTTGCCGCTAATATTGCGTTGGCGGTTAATTTGGTACTTCTTGTTGCCATCATGTCTTTATTTGGCGCCACTCTGACGCTGCCAGGTATTGCCGGTATTGTATTAACGGTGGGCATGGCGGTAGATGCTAATGTGTTGATCTTCTCGCGCATCAAGGAAGAACTTACCAACGGCCTTAGTCCTCAGCAGGCTATTAACTCAGGCTTTGACCGCGCCTTTACGACAATTTTAGATGCAAATTTAACGACACTAATTGTTGCAGTTATTTTGTATGGTGTGGGCACAGGTTCGGTGAAAGGGTTCGCTGTGACCTTAGCAATTGGTATTATAACGTCGATGTTCACAGCTATTGTTGGAACTCGTTCAATTATTAATTTGATCTACGGTGGTCGTGCCGTGAAAAAACTTTGGATATAGGAGTCGACCATGGGTGAGTCAAAAAACAGAAATCTGTATGGCCTGAAAGGCGATATGATAAATTTTATGAAGCAGCGCTTTATGGCACTTATTTTTTCTGCGGTGTTGCTGCTGTGTTCTTTAATTTCTTTGGGGGTCAATGGGCTGCAGTTTGGCTTAGACTTTACGGGCGGTTTACAGCTTGAAGCTCAATTCAACGAAAAAGCTGACTTAGTTCAAATCCGTAAAAGTTTGTCGGCAAATGACTTTGATGATGCGGTTGTCGTCTATTTTGGCGCCGACACAGAAGTCATGGTGCGTATGCAGGAAGTCTTGTCTCCCGGTATTGAGGCGGAGATCTTATCGGTGTTAAAACAGACAACGGATGCGGATGTGTTAGTTAAACGCATCGAGTTTGTGGGCCCGCAAGTTGGCGACGAACTTCGCGACCAAGGCGGTTTAGGTCTGTTATTTGCGCTCGCTGTGGTCATGGTGTATGTGTCGCTGCGCTTTCAGTTTAAGTTTGCTGTTGGTGCCGTCGCAGCATTAATTCACGATGTTATTATTGTTTTAGGTTTTTTCTCGTTCTTTAAAATAGGTTTTGATCTAACCGTATTGGCCGCCGTCTTAGCGGTCATCGGCTACTCTTTAAATGACACCATTGTGGTGTCCGATCGCATCAGAGAGAATTTTCGTAAGGTGCGCAACGCCTTGCCTATCGACATTATTAACGTGTCCTTGACGCAGACACTAGGTCGTACTCTGGTCACTTCTTTGACGACCTTGTTGGTATTGTTAGCTCTATTCTTTTTCGGCGGTGAATTGATTAATGCATTCGCGGTTGCGTTAATTGTTGGCATTGTTGTCGGTACTTATTCGTCGATTTATGTCGCAGCTAATATTTTATTGTTTATGAATATTGTGAAAGAAGATTTGATTGTGCCTGAAAAAGAGGGTGCTGAATTAGATGAGATGCCCTAGTTTTGATGATCGGTTAGCGCTATATTTATAGAGAAAAAACGCTGTTAGGTACCAATTAGCTAAAGCTAATCGGTACCTAATCGAAAGATGTAGGGATCCATGACTTTGACCTGCCTACTGGTCGCGAGCACAAGATTCATTGTCACCAGTTAAGCGTCGGTCATAACTGTTGGCCAGTCGCTGTGTTAGCGCCCATTGTAGCTACTTGTTGCACGCCAATATTAAAAATGTTTACCCACGTAATAAACTAGATCCTTTTCCAGATTACTCGCGAGCTTGCAAGATATGTCTCGCTAATCTGTCTTTAAAATCAGCTTTTTAAGATTGTGGCCCATGCTGCGAATAGCCAGTTGCCCAACTATGAGGCTTATTGTTGTCCGCTTAAATAAAAGTTTTCAACCTATAATCTCAACATGTAAGCCTAACTTACCAACAGAGATGCAAAGCTAGATAAGTTTTTTTGTAGTCGCCAGCGCTTAATTTAATAATTTAGCTTTTTAACTATAGGGGCAAGAATAAACTGCGCGGTCAATATCGCGATTAATATTCGCAGATAAAAGTCAATGGTCTGTCATGTGTTGTCTAATCGATGATGAATAATGTATGTTGAGTTATTGGTTGCTTTTTGGCAGCGCTTTTTTTGCAGCTACTATTTTTCCTTTTTATTCGGAAGTGCTGTTAGTTACCTTATTGACTCAGGGTAAGTCAACTTGGCTGATTTGGTTATTTGCAACCGTAGGCAATACCTTGGGTGCGGTTGTCAACTGGATACTAGGTCACTACTTACTTCATTATCAGACCCGCACTTGGTTTCCTTTTAAGTTGACTGAGCTAAGTCGGGCGCAGCGCTGGTTTCAGCGCTATGGGGTTTGGAGTTTGCTGTTCGCCTGGTTGCCGGTTGTGGGTGACGCCTTAACGTTTATCGCGGGTATAATGCGAGTTAACTTCTTCTTATTTTTTATACTAACGGCCATAGGTAAAGGGTTACGCTATTGGGTTGTTATCATCATTACTCTCGATGTTTTGCAATGGTAGGGTCAAGTCCTGCAAGGGTACTTATTGCTAGATGATCGGACATCAACGTCCAAGTCTGCTTTTGACTTAAAATTGAAACCGAATATTTTTTAAACGTTACTTTTTCTGCTCTCTTCAGTCTTGCCACCTACTCGAATTTTCTTTCGTGAGTTCGTTTTCGTGCGAACTATTAGCCAAATATATTTTTCCAGTAGTATGAAGTGATGCGCGTTTTAAAAAGTTGGCCATGCTTCTATCCGTGCTCAGTTTGTCCGTGACGGACATCAAGCTAGTAAGTCCGTTTATAAATAAATATCGCAGTAATTAACTCAAGCGCTGAATGCTAACAAATGTGGTGCGTGAGGATTTTTTAAATGTGTTTGAAATTTGTTTAGGGCTGGTGACGATATCTAATATAGTCGTGTATGTCATATAAAATGAGTCAGGTTCTGGGGGAGTTCCAAAGAAACTTTTTTAAGAAAAGCAATTTAGCGATTATGTTTCAAGAAAAACATAAGCTTTCGGTCAGTAATTGTGAGGTGAATGGTTTTGATGAGCGCGTGTTGTCTTATTGAAGCCTGTTTGCTTATTTGTGGATGCCTTGCAAATACGTCGTTACCAATTGACGACGTCTATCTAAAGCCTTTAATAGGTGTACCATGTAGATATAAATTTATTTTGTTTGAGCATTTATTATGATGTCTCCGTGGTTGTCCGATGATCATCGCCTACTCAATGACCCTAAACTATTAAACGAGTCGCTCTCACGATATCGGCGCTTATTGACGAGTGGAGGTTATGCTTTTTGGGAGTGGGACCTAGAGACGAGCAGTTATCGTACCGGCGGCGGTTTCTGGAACGACCTCGGTTATGACGACATTATAAGTGAACTCAAGTCAGTCGACTTTCTTCAAGAGTATGTTCATCCCGATGATTTCTCTGTTGTGTATAAAGCCATCAGAGATCAGCTTCGAGACGACACTCGCATCGATATTGTTTATCGCATCCGCGCAAGAGATGGTACCTATTGCTGGGCTCAAGCGTCGGCTAGCTCCACACGCAATGAGAGCGGTCGAGTGACTCATATGACAGGGGTGAATTTTGACATCTCACATTTAAAGAAAACTGAGAAAGCTTTGCGTCTATCAGAGTCTAGACACGAACGGGTATTAGCGGCCTCTAATGATGGTATCTGGGAGTGGTCGGCAACCGACGCTAACACTAACCCGCGTAAAGCTGGTCATTTTGGGCGTCTACACACATCGTATAGCTTTTGGGCACATTTAGGTTACACCGCAGCAGAGGTCGACGCGTTACCTGAGGACGAGCGTCTCTCCATTTGGATTTCACACATTCACCCCTGTGATCTACATAAAATGCATATCGGTATACGCAAGCATTTTGCAACCAGCGAGCCGATTAATATGGAGTATAGAATCTTCGGCGAAGGTGGGCAGGTGTTTTGGGTGCGCACCCGTGGGCACGGTATTTTCAATGTGCATGGGCGGCTAATTTTGGCCTCGGGTATCAATATTGATATTACTAAAATTAAAGAATCTGAGGAGCGAGTCCGGCGCGCAAAAGACGATGCTGAAAAAGCTAATCGTTCAAAGACTAATTTTTTGTCGAGTATGAGTCACGAGCTGCGTACACCGCTCAATTCAATTCTTGGCTTTTCAAGCTTGCTGGCTAGTGATCAGCGAATGGATCGTTTGCAACAAGAAAATATCGAACACATTAGTAATGCTGGCAAATATTTACTGCGACTAATCAATGACATATTAGATTTAGCTCAAATTGAAGCTGAAAAATTATCTCTTTCAATGGAGATATTACAGCCAGCATTTTGTGTTGAAGAAGCCTTCAGTTACTGTAATGAAAACGCCAAGACTAATAATATTGTTCTTGTTTTTGAAGAGAATGGGCTCGAGGATATTTTTATTGATGTCGATGTCGTTAGGTTGCGCCAGTGCCTAATTAATCTAGTCAATAATGCGATTAAGTATAATGTCCACAATGGTGAGGTGAAGGTTAGCTTTGCTATTGTAGCTAATGAATTCGTTATTGCGGTGAGTGATACTGGTCTCGGCGTCGCTGAAGATAAACAAGCCTCACTCTTTGAAATGTTTAATCGTCTGGGTGCCGAGCGTTCGTCGATTCAGGGAAGTGGTTTAGGTTTAGTGCTAACGGAGCAATTAATGCTGGCAATGGGAGGTAAGATTATCTATGACGCTGATGCGGCAATTGGAGCCTGCTTTAAATTATATTTTCCGATTAGTAAAAAACTATCGGTCAATATTCCGGCGATCAGCGGTCAGCACAGTGTTGGGTTATCCTCTGTTCAACTTAATTTTGTTGAACTTAACCATGTTTTCTACATAGAGGATAACACCTCGAACATACGTTTGCTTGAAGCTTGGCTTGAGCCATATCCCCAAATAAATCTAGCCTCGGAAGCTGATCCACTCGTGGGTCTTTACGCGATTCGAGCTACCCTGCCCGATATGATTTTGTTAGATATTAACCTACCTGGTATTGGTGGATACGAGGTACTAGAAGTCCTAAAAGCTGATCCAACAACCGCGCACATACCAGTTATCGCACTGTCCGCAGGAGCAATGGCGAGCGACATTGAGCAAGGCTTAAAAAAGGGCTTTGATGAATATTTAACAAAGCCCGTAGATATTAATCGCCTGCTTACTGTGTTTAATCGCTTTAACGCAAAAATGACTGACTAGGTGTTATTGAGTGTTAGTTTTTAGATGTCT
>JBLIME010000102.1:0-9524 GCA_047638515.1 Pseudohongiellaceae bacterium | reverse complement strand
ATGGTCAATGGCTGTAATAGGCAGAATCTGCTGGCTTACAGGGGACCTAGAGCGGTCCAGTTCTCTGGCGTTTTCTCTTCTGTAAACCAATGCCGATAATAAACACTGATATAAGAGGCTAAAAAAGAACGGCCGTCCCCCAGTGTAAGTATTTTGCTAATGAACCGTAATGATTAGCAGTGTTTTTAAAATCCATGATTACTCCAAGGGGTAATGACCCTGTAGAAAAACGATGTTGTTGTGGTCAAATATCGTCGATGACTGCATGGGCATCGGCGATTACTTTCGCTTCGTTTCGGCCTATACCGCTGCTATCGATGATGGTTACATCCTTGATGCCGATAAAACCCAAAATGTGATGGATGTAATCGGAGACGAAATCGATATCGCTGGTTAACTGCGTGCCGCCAGAGCTTACTATCACATAGGTTTTTTTATTTTCCAGCAAACCTTCGGCGCCATTGTCGCCATAGCGGAAAGTAACCTTGGCTCTGGCGACTTGATCGATCCAGCCTTTGAAAGCGGTCGGTACATTGAAATTGTAAATAGGTAAGCCTATCACCAGTGTATCAGCACTTTTTAATTCGCTGATTAATGCATCGGAACAGGATAGTACCGACCGCTGCTCGGCGGTGCGCTCGGCGATATCGGTGGAATTTGCTTCTATCCAAGTTTCATTGATAGTGGGAATGCCATCGGCCAGATCCCGCACTTTTACAGTCGATGGGGTTTGACTCTTTAGCTGTCCGATTAATCTATCGCTGAGTGTGCGACTGTAGGAACCGTTTTTGCGTATGCTGGCATCGATTCTTAATATTTGCTGTGACATATTATTCTCAATAAATTTTTTCATTCAAGCTCATAAAGGCTGCGGCAGGATGCAACTAGGCTACAGCCTTTATGAATCAATAGAGAGAGCTAAGCGCTGAAGCCGCCATCGATGGTATGTTGGGCACCGGTAATAATGCCCGCCTCAGGACCGGTTAAATACGCCACCATGCCGGCAATTTCTTCAGCTCGGGCATGGCGTTTGATGGCCATAAAGGAATGCATGGTGTCTTTCATCGGGCCGTCTTCAGGGTTCATCTCGGTATCCACTGGGCCGGGTTGAATATTGTTGACGGTGATATTTTTATGCCCAAGATCACGGGCTAGGCCGCGCACAAATCCCTGCATCGCAGATTTGCTTAAGGCATAAGCGGCACCGCCAGCCATGGGCATACGATCTGCATTAGCCGAACCAATGATCACAATCCTGCCGCCGTCATTCATGTTCCTGGCCGCTTCGATACTCGCGTGATAAGGGCTACGCACATTAACATCCAGCATGTGGTCAATGTCATCCGGGTTTAAAGCCAGCGGGTCACCCATCCTTAGCACGCCGGCGGCGATCACCAAAATATCCAGCGACCCTTGCTCGCGAATCACCGCAGCCAATGCTTCTCTATTGCTGCTATCTACTTTTACAGCGTGGGCACCCGTGTTAGCTGCCAATTCCGCAGCTGCTTGATCGGCGTTGGCGTAGGTAAAGCTTGTGTTGGCGCCTTCTTGTTGTAATCGTGTCACCACGGCTGCGCCTATGCCTCTGCTGCCGCCTAATACCAGTGCTTTTTTATTGATTAAGTTTGTCATGTGTTTCTCTCTTTTTGCTTTGTGGATGTGGTTAGTGGGAATGTCGTTACAACATGCGCCCACTATAACTATTGCCTTAAAGGCTAAAAACAGTTATTTAATCAATATACTTTTGCGATTTAGAGAATTATAATCCAGCCATGAATGAATTTAGCCAGATCAAAACCTTTGTGGCGTTGGTAGAGAGCCGCTCCATCAGCAAGGCCGCTGAAAAAATGGATGTTGCTGTCTCGGCCGTGAGCCGTCGGTTAAAAGAGCTGGAATCCAACTTAGGTGTACAGCTGGTACAGCGCACCACGCGAAAAATGCATATCACTGAGGCGGGCGAGAAATTTTATCGGCGCTGTGGCCGCCTGCTGGATGATTTAGAGGAGGCCAAGCAGGAGGCCAGCAATACCGCTACCGCCCTAAGCGGCACCTTAAAAATTGCCACCCCTTTAAGTTTTGGTGTGGCGCATCTCACACCGGCCATCGCCGCATTTATGCATTTGCACCCACAGATCAAGATAGACCTAGATATGAGCGACCGGCGTGTCGATTTGGTTGAAGAGGGCTTGGACCTAGCCATTCGCATTGGCACGTTGGAGGATTCTTCATTAATGGCGCGCAAGCTCGCATCGGTGCGCCATGTGGTTTGTGCCTCCCCTGATTTTTTAAATCGTTATGGCATGCCCAAGACACCGCAGGATTTATCGGAGCTGCCAGCGCTGTGTTATGGCAACCTTAGTCAGCCGGGCACCTGGCATTACCGTGATAAAGACAATAGCCCTAGTAATGTGAAGGTACCCATGCGTATGCGCGCGACCAACGGTGATGCGCTGGTGGAAGCTGCCGTCGCCGGTTTGGGGATACTGTGTGAACCCAGCTTTATCGTCCATGGCGCGGTGGAGCGCGGCGTGTTAACGCCGGTTCTAACGGATTATCAATGGTATGCGATGAACATCTACGCGGTGTATCCGCAAACAAAACATGTGCCTGCGCGAGTCCGAGCCTTTATCGACTTTCTAGTATCTAGCTTTGGGGATACACCTTATTGGGAGCAATTTTTAACTGAGGCACATGACGATGAGTGATTTTATCTGCATGCACAACTTATTAAAATAATAGTCTGCCGATGTTTGAATGAGGCCTGTATTTTAATTGCATCCCCCTTTTTCAATTCTACGGGTTATAAAACCTTTGGGCTCAAGCAATATTCCAAAACAATCTTAGTACGTTAGATTTAACCAATAGATATCGATTGTTCAACTTTATGTGATGGTTTGGATACGTTCTTTGCCTGATCCTCCTAGCAGGGTTTTTGGTCATTAGAGAAACGGGCGTGTGATGCTGAAATTATTGTCTTATGGTCTTGTAAGTAAAACACTTAGGGAGTTACGTCTGCCCTCTTGAAAGAGTTATGGAATCAATTTGTCCTATCAAATATTCATTCTAAGAATTAATTTAACGTAGATTGGTCCATTTAAATATTGATGGTAATCACCCGTTTGGTTGATATAAAGAGTAAAAGTAGGGATGCTGGCAGAGTTTATAAGATTGTTAATTTAGAATTTATGATGAGAGTTTTTTTGGATACAAGCGGTTTATAAAATAAAAAATGATAAGCTAAGTAGATAGTCAAGACGCAAACATACTGATCTTACAACTGATCAATACTCTTCTTGTCCTGGTGCGAATGGGGAATTTTTTAGCGGTCTAAAAAAGAAAATATCTTTTCATCAACTCATTAATTTTCACATTCGGTGAGTTGATTAGATTTTCTCAAAGTTAGATCCGAGCTTTTTCAAGTTCAAAGGGTCGTACTTAATTGGTACACGAGTAGCAAAGCTGTTTAAACGCTCTGAATAGAAGAAATTGCTTTTTTCTTGGAGCTTAAATGCTGATTCGTGAATTTTTACGGGACGATCGCTTTGTTTTTCTTTTTTGAGAACTTCCAATTCTCGTGCGTCTTTCATAGCGCCATCGCCGTGATAGTGGATGACAAACTCGTCTTTGCTCAAATTGTACTTGGTCCACTTATCTAGTGATTGAGTAAATGTAACTGGGAAGGCCATTGTCGCCTCTTTGAAGCTATTTACCATGTAGCTAAGGGAGATATTCCCTAAAAGGCCGTCTTTATAGCCGCCACCTACATCTGCATGCACGCCTGGCATCCACACTTCTTCAATATTATCTGAAAAGTTTGTAAGGGTCGGCACGAAAGGATCGCGGCTTTCGTCGATGGCTACCAAGTGCACAGTTTTTTGTATATTTGGAGACAGTGTTAGATTGCGGAATAGATTTATCTTTTGAAAATTCAGCGGTCCTAGATTGACGGGGATGCCGAACGCACCTACGGTGTCAAAAATACCGAGAAATGTTACTTTCACCTTTCTGCTATTTTCCGTCTTGGGTTTGTAACTGGAGAATTGCCACTGTTTTTTCCTGGTATTTTTGTTGGTTTTCTGCTTATATTTCAAGCTTATTTCGGCGGGCAGCCCATGTTCGCTTAACTTGCTAGCTAGCAATCTTGCACTTGCCGCGCCGCGGCTGAAGCCAAATATACTTATGCGGTCACCGGGTTGGTAGTGTTTACATATACTGGCGTACGCGTGGTCACGAATATTTTTTTCGCCAGCTCCAAAGATACCTTGATAGAAGCCTACACTTTTAATAGTGTCCTCATCGTTGCCGACCCCTCTAAAGTAGAGGCCAAGGTGTTTTTTAGTCGTCTTGCTATGTGGGATATACGTGTCATCGTGTGTGCCTGACAACGCAGAGAATAGTTTATAGATGTTGGTCACTGCGCCATCATTGTCGCGGCCGTTTTCGTCATTCCACGTGCCGTCCATAAATATCAGTAAATTGCGGTCTTGCTCAGTGCCGTCTAAGTTTACGATATGCGTGCCGCTTGGGTTAGACATGATGACTCTCCATAAGGATCTTTTTAAAACATACTATCAAGTTGGTGAGGCTAACGTAAGCATAAGGTGAGCTGAGTATTGAATGATCAGGCCGTTATCAAAGGGGCATTAAAGGGGTCGGAGGGATTTAAATTTAATCCCTCCGACCCCTTTAATGCCTTTAATGATGCTAGACCCCTTTAATGCTACTTCGACCCCTTTAATGCCTTTAATGCCTCCCGTGCAGGTTAGCATCCGACGTTTCGTTTTTTGGTAAAGGTCGGTTGTTCTGTGTCGTATAGATAGTTAGTCGTAGAAATAACTATTTACAGTGGCTTCTGTTCGCTGGCCAATAAGACTAATCCTTATTACCAGTTCCCACGTATTTCGTTATTTTGCAAAATTTGACATAATTATAATAATTTCTAAAATAATAATAAAGTAGCGTCCCTAATGATGTGCTTTAGGGACGCTCTTATTCTTATTTTCCAGATAGGTGATTTACAGCTTTGCATTGAGTGTGGCTGTTCTGTTGAACTCAAATACCAGCGCTTCAGAGCCGGTCCGATAACAGGAAAAGTAATTGATAACTGACAATTAGTGCTGGGATGAAGTTTATACCGCTAATAATTTGGATCATCAACCAGCCTTTTTGCTCGGTACGTCGAAGGAAAGTTTTTTAGCAGTGGTATGTCTTTGTTGGAGTTGGGATGTGGGAATGGTCGTGATTCGTTGTTTTTTGTAGAAAAAGGAAAGAAAGTTCAGGCCTTAGATTTGTCTTCAAAGACCATTGAAAAGCTTTCTTCTCTGAATATCAAAAACGTTGAGTTCTTGAATCAAGACTTTTCAAATCTTAGTAAATTTAGCGAGTTAGATTATGTTTATTCCCGATTCACGATGCATTCTGTTGATGAGGAAACTGAGGGAAGGGTTTTCAGTGAACTGTCACAAGTACTAAAAGGGCGCGGTTTATACTTCAAGTCATATTTGTTCAGCGCTCAGAAACGAGTCAACGAGGCGCAAGGTGAGGTTCGGCATATAGACAGAAAAACTAGATAATTTAGACTGTTCGATAGCCTCGGCCAAAAGATAGTGTAGCTTCTCCAATTTTGAGGACTGTAGAAAAAGGGAATTGCGCCGCTCAAGGGCACACAAAGACGCGTGCAGTCAGATTGAAGATAATTTGAAAAAGGATGCTCGAGGGTGGCGCTATTAATGCCATTCGTACTCACAGCTTGGTCAAACCGTGTGTCGATAGCATTGTTATTTACCCAAACGGACTCATCTGGTTTGGTCTTCTGCGCAGAAAAAAAGGTAATTACATTGCCTGAGCACTTGGATTCTTGCCAAAGCCCTTCGGGCAGTCTCAGCGTGGACCGTGATCAACTCTAAACTCCAGGTTTGTACGGCATGTTGGATGATGTAGGCACGCTTAAAGTAGATCAAAAAATTATTGATCACCCCTCTAAGTAGCGACGAAGAGTTCCGCGAAGAACAGTTTAGTGTGATAAAGGATCACGGCCGTATTGACAGAAATATCTATCCAGAAGATGAAAGTATTCTCAAGAAAGCTATCGAGACGGCATTTGCTCATCACGAGCAGGTGTATGGGGCGGGTTGCCCTTGATGATTAAAGGTAGAAACACTGAATCTTTATACTCATATGATCTCAATCGTACACGCTTATGATGATTTAACTTCTTATCGAGGCTACGACAGTTCACGAGCAGGCACGTAGGCCATGAAAATTCTGTATAGTTATTTAGGCACGCAGTTTGAGTCGATTTTTGTGAAAAAGTGTATTCAACGCCTTAGTTTTTACCGAACCTGTTCACTGGTGGAGCTCCGGACAGGGGAGGGAGCTGTGGTTATAGATTTCAATAAAATAGTAGAATTATACTCGGCGTTGGTATTGTTCTTGATGAGGTGAAAAATATTTTCCCCTAGGGATTATCAACACGTCATTTCGCCCATCGATGTGGCCGTTTGGTCGATTAAACGCGTCTTAGATGAGAACGAATTTGCTATTGACCTTGAAAAAGCGTTTGGCTTTTTTAACGAGCAAGGTGCTGCGCTGATCCTTCAGGTTTTTAAATCTTAGGGAGGTAACGGTCGCAACACGAAGTCATCAAAGTGTATTTTTGTCGTCACTTGTGAGTAGAGCAATCTACATTGTAGTTCTCTTTAGCCGGCGCGTAACTGTATGGTTACCCCTTAGTACGTGTGTTCTTCTTACTCTGCCTAGTCTCTTCATTAGATCTTCTTTGGGGTTTTTAACTATGATTTACGCCAAGCTGTTCTGTTTAAGCAACTCAAAATTTTTGTAATTCTCTGCTATCTTAATCCTCCTAAGTGATCTACATAGATCAGGTCTGCGTAACTCTGATTATCAGCTAAGCCAATCGGGTCTGTTAAATCGGTTATTTTTATAGCCGGTAACAGTGAATTTCAATGCCTTCCTATGCTGCAGACTCCTGCAAAGCTTACACTAATTGATTATGGTTTTAGACTTAACGCTTAGTGAGATTACAATGACACGCAAAGGTACTGGTAACGGTCCTTTTTACTACAAACAGTTCGATGGTAGATAATGAATCCTTGAGGAGATAGCATGGGAAATCATAGAAAAGCATTCGTATTTAGCTTGCTGCTTTTAGGTAACTGTCAATCTGGCACTGATCTGCCGCCGATTTTAACTGCCGACTCAGTGGATCTGGAACGATTTTCAGGCGACTGGTATGTTATTGCGAACATCCCGACTTTTATCGAGACAGACGCTTACAATGCCGTTGAGAGCTATGCCTCGCCGGTCGATGGAGTGGTAGCCACCACCTTCACTTTTAATGAAGGCGGTTTTAACGGCAAGCAGAAAACTTATAAGCCGACTGCATTTGTGCGAGATAACACGGGCAATGCCGTTTGGGGCATGCAATTTGTGTGGCCAATAAAAGCAGAATACAGAGTTGTCTACCTCGATCCGGATTATGAATTTACAATTATTGGGCGCAGTAAAAGAGACTATGTCTGGCTGATGGCCAGAGCGCCTAGTATTGCTGATACGGACTATCGTAGACTGGTCGATATCATCGAAGAACAGGGCTACGACCTTAATAAGCTTCGCAAGGTGCCTCAGGCACCCATGCAATAGTGTCTTTAACTTGCGAGCTTAATTGAACTATCGAATTACGCTTGGACTATTTATGCTCTGTACGCTTGCTAGTTTTGGTATTGAAAGTTAATACTAAATAAAGTGGCAGCTAAAAAGTGAGTTCAAGAGTTAGGCGCAATGAAATCCCTGCACCCGAGCAAATCAAAAACCAGTCTCTAACTGATGGTGTTTAGTTGAGGTCTTGGTTCGTAAACGACCATGATTTTGGTGTTATCGATGAAGACAACGCTTGGTTTTTACTATCTAAAAAAGTCAGTTAGATCGGTGGATATCCTTTGATAACTCTATTTCTTCCATGATGTGAGATGTTATGAGTGCAGTGATTAGGGTTTGGTGGAAGCCTTCGCTCTGGTGTATTTAAAGGTTGGAGGCGGGATGCTGGTTCTGGGACATATTGTTGAAACAGATTGTCACTGTTCTGCTGGCGACAAACGCTGATGAGCTTGTTTTTTGCCAGTCCTTAGACTGTATCTTAAAAGTAGTGAAGGTAACTGATTAATAGAGGTTGCGTGGTGTTTTCAACACACGATATACATAATATAACCTAGCTGGTGATAATCTTCGCGTTACGGTACTAACCACTTTTAAGGGTCAGTAGGTTATCTTGCTGCTATCACTAAAGAATCCGGGTGAAATATATTAATGCTGACAGGGTGCGCAGTATCGGTAGGTTAAGGCGGGGACACAACTATCACTAAATCGAGAGGGGGATTCCAGAAATCCGATTACTCGTGATTTTAATCCGATATTTCAGGTATACAATTTGCTTGCTGTGCTTCATGGCTAGGGTGGTGGCGTTGATGGAGGAATAGTGTGGGTGCATCTGACAGTGCTTGGCAGAGTATGAGTCAGTGGTGTACCTTTAATTAAGAATAGTAGTATTGGAATAATAATATAAAAACCTGATACGGCTCTTACTATAAAGAGTCTGTGATTTATTTGGAGCTCAAATAAGTGACTTTGAAATTTTTGAATTATAGGTTAAGGATTAGGTGTTTACTGGGGCTGCTTTTTCACTCACTGTACCGACGTAGCAATGGCAGCAGAACGAGACCTGGTTCTCGATGACCTTGGCGCTGCGCCCTATGCTGTAGGTAGTACAATTTTCACCACAGTCCCGTTCTCGGCTGAACTAGATGTTCCTCGATATCTCGAGGGATTGATCAACTCTGATGGGACGGTGCTGTACGTTGATAATCTGCTGGCATTCGATGACGCGAGATTCACATTTCAATTGGCGGTGCCAGCTGATAGTGCTAAATATGGAGAACTGCCGGCACGACGATACCGTACTCAGGCCACATCCTGTACCCGACAACCGAAGATAATACGCGAGCGGATTACAATGTTTTTAGCCCGTCTGCCCTGCCGCACATGCAAGGACCGAACGAAGGTTCAATGTTTGAGAACGAGACGCAGCAAAACCCCCTGATAGTTTATTTCCATGGCGTAGGAGGTCATCCTACTCATCACCGACTCAATTTCTTGATAGACCTGGCCCGTCACGGCTACATAGTTATGGCTCTGTATCACGGTGATCATCGGTTTCCGACAGCGGGAGTCAATTAGTTCAATTTGCGACCACTAGCGGTTAAGACTGCAATAGACGAGATTCTTGCTGACTCAAATCTAGGAGCTCATATTGATGCTTTGCGTATCGGTGGAGTTGGCGAAAGCTTCGGTGGAGCCACGATGATGGCATTGTTAGGAGCTAAAAAGGTCAATCCGCACCCCCACAAAGCGTAATTCTAAATCCCCTAGTCAGCACGACTGTGGATATGAGGATAGTGGCTGCATCGACTATAGTTCCTTATGTTGGGTTTGGGCCGTACGCGCTATTT
>JBLIME010000101.1:0-9532 GCA_047638515.1 Pseudohongiellaceae bacterium | reverse complement strand
CTAATAATAAAAAATATATTCAAGTGCCAATGGCCAACACTTACATTGAAGAAGTAAACTAATTATCTAGCTATGTGGTAAGCGAGACGCGCTCGCCGACCCACAATAATACCTGTTGGTGAAGTGGCAAGGCTCTTGAAGTTCAAGAGGCTGCCTTTACTGCCGATTAATTTGAGAAAACATATAGCTGGAAGGCAGCATGTGTTTTTCAAAACAGTTTGGGAAAAAATGTTGCAGACTTATGTTTAGATTATTAAAGCTGCCATAGCAGATAATTAATTCACTGTAGCTTTAAAGCGGGCACTTTTTTTCGATAAAAGTATATGGTTATAGGTATTAATGATTAGCGGTAGTGACGAATAACATTACTTGAGAGCTTTAAAGGTTAACTGGCTAGAAATTCCTTTGTCTAAAATAGAAGTCACTGGCTTTTTCAATCAAAAAATATCGAAGGCGCTTTAAATACTAATCTGGACACCTCGTTTTCATTATATAATTTTCACTGCGCTGAATAGCTTTAATTCTCTTGTAGCGCAGACACTCCCAGTCGCTAACAGGGTATTGCTTGTCCCATGCTTGCATGAGACTTACCTGTGGTTTACCCATTTTATAGCGGGAATAAGTGTCTTGCATATATAAGTAAGATCTAGCAATTCGACCTTTTGATTCATTCGTTGGTTGTACTTTGCCTTTGCCAATAATCATTTCACAACTACCAAATGAATATCCTTTGTTTACTCGTTCAACAAATTGATAATTACTTCGCAAGCCGTTTACAGAGCCAATAGCAGGGAATAAGTTATACATATCTGCACTCATGTAGCGATATTCTAAATTAGTTTTGTAGGCACATTTTCGACCCTTAAATCTTTCACCCTTATTATTTACACATTTTTTATGTCCCTCTCGCCATTCACTAAATGTTTGGCCGAAGTTTTCAGCGGGAACGATGTGCTCCCACTCAAGTCGCTTAGCTCGATTTATATATTTTGTTGTTTCGAAGCCCTCGGCGGCAACGATATTTTTTTTACTATCGAAGCTTGCGCTGCAATAAACCGTCTTGCGGTTATCAAAGTAGATGCTTTTTTCAAGATTCTTTTTAGCACTATGAAATGACTTTATTGATGTATTTCCATCAGCTGAACCTGCAAACAACAGTAGTATGAGAGCAGCAGTGATTAATTTAAATTTTGTAGCTGTAATATTTATTAAACTCCGTAAATTTACTGCGGAGACAAGAGTAATAAGCATAAATATGCTGCCAGATAGTGAGTGAATTTTAATTTTTATAGGTGTAAATTTAAGTTTGGTTAGATTAATGCTAATGAAACGCCGTTTACTTTAAGCGCCAATGGATGCGGCTTTTTAAGTCAAGTCCATATTATGATTGTTACTATGTTTGTTTAATTTTTGTCGTGTGGGTTTGCTAACCACTTATATTTTCGAGCAGCTGGTATATTGCGGATACAGAGTTTATTGTTGCTTAAGTTTATCGGTTGGTTTATACGCAGATTCTGGATGTTTGTCTGTACAACGACTGTTAGCATCATTTATTATCTTTAAGGAGGAATCAAAATTTATTATACGTGGTGACGAAAGACTAATTGTATTTATTTCTGAAATTTTTTATTACACAATTTTATATCTTGCTACCTTGCTACCTTGCTACCTTGCTCCATAGCTGAGTCTTGAATATACGCAATGCTTCCACTTTTACCGCTTGATGGATATTTATCCTACTTTTCAGAACAAGTTGTTTCGCCCAGCCAAAAAAATAAAACATGTACAAGCCATAATTTTTTCGTGATCACACGAAAATATATATTCCAGTAGAGTATTATTTTCAACTATTATTTGTATGTTAGTATCATTACAGGCCCTTGAGCCTCATTGCTATTCAATTTTTAGCGGCTACGCTTCCGGCAACATTTTATTGTAATTTTAATACAAGTCAATGTGTCTATTAAAGTCTGATAATTTTTAGCGTAGGTTTTTTAATGATCAGCGTGAAAATAATTTTCTTTAAATAGAATCTCGTTAAATTATCTGTTTTACCGTATGAGCCACATGAACCCACGTGCTATGTGAACCATGTCAATTAAAGAACACCAGAGAGCCTTTAGGAAACCTGATGACTGAGTTTTTCGATAAAAATCGATTAATTCGTGCATCACGTTCAACTCAATTACCTTTTTTTAATCGGATTTCTAGTTAAAATTTTTTGAAAATATTTTTCTAATTTACAAAGCTGATTATTTTAGGTGGCGTTATTATTAGCTTTTTTTATTGTTTTTTTAAAGATCTTAGCAGACAGCATGACTTGATAGTTTTTCGATATCTAGTAGCGTTAGTATTTTTTTTTAGGGAAGAGATTTCTTGTAGATCTTTTATATTTTACAGCTTACAAAACTTAGCGAGTTCGAGTTATAAAAAAGCTCTACGTGAATTTATTGCACTGTAACACCGACCTTCATCATTGAATTTGTTTGTTGAGTGCTCAGTCAAGCTTGTACCGCTTCGAAAGCTTCGAAAGCAATGAATATGCCTTATTAATCGCTGATCTAAGAGGGCTATATCGACAAGTAGATTGCTTGTGTGTCTTCGATATTACGAGGTAGTTATAAATGCCATCGCCATCAATCAACGTGAGTTGATATGGAGAGTAGTCATCTTAATAAACAGGTAATATCAATACACAACAAGAGTCGCCATGCTGTGGGTGCTAGAGGGATATCGAGTCAGCCAAAAAAATGTGTTAACAAGTTAGTCGTCACAAGATTGAAATGCTGTTAAGAGAGGCAGGCCTAGAAAATAGACAATAGAGATGGCATTTCTATCGGATCGTATCCGATAGCTCTGTTATTTTTCAGAGTCGTCTTGTGTGCTAGCTTATCGTAATCTAAGCTCATCAAGTATTGCCTAGTGATATTACTCACGTTCGGTTAGTTAAGCGTAGGCTATATTTAGCAGTGATCAGTAATCTTTACAAACGCAGATTGATCTAGTTCTTTATGCTTAACCAGTTCTGACTCGCAGCCTGCTATCAGCGCAGTGTTTAGGGCTTATGTATCGTGCTAGTACCTGACAGTCGTTACGTTTCTTTGCGATCGAGGTTACCACCACACGAGTAAAATATTTAGGCAACAATCTTAGTAATGCCAGTTTAAACACAGCATGAGTGGTCGTGGTAACTGTTGGGACCGTGCCGCAATAGAACTTTATTCAATCGACAAAACGAATTGCGCAATGAAACTAGCTAACGATTAGATATGAAGAAAGTAAAGCTATCTGTATGCCAAGGTATGGATTTCTGCGTGTTGTATAAAGTGATGCGACAGTTGCACTTTTTTGGACTAAGTCATGTCGCCTGTCTGATTCATCGAATGTCGTTATGTGTTGAGTTATTATATTCGACAAGTCATCTTCCTTAACGGTGTCAGCAAAAATAGTTTAAAATTGGTCTCGTCTCAGTATAGTAGTCGTCTTAGCGTGTTTAGGGTTGCTGCTACGGTTGATAGGGATAATTGAGTGCTAGTATGTTAAATGGATTAATGCCTATAGGTGTTGTCATGTATACCTACTGAGTCATCAACAAGTAAGATTAGATCCTTGTAATGCATGAAACTATGGATGTGTAGACTTTTAGTCGAGCCTTCTACGTCACTTTTACCTTTTCAATAGCCTCCGCTTTTCTAAATATGGTCATCGGTATTGTAGTGGATGTGTTGGAGGAAGAGCGAAAAAGATAGATGATGAGCACAGTGAAACTACCCTAAAAGAGTTGCAAATAAAAGCGGTTATAAATGAACGTACTTCTGCATGCGCAAGCAAAATAATAAATATTATATAGGTTCTTTATGTTACCACCTGACACACAATTTTACTCGCGCTCGGGGCTCGCTGAAAAGCTAAACGTGTCGTTAAAAGAGTTGACGCAGTTAATGCTCAATGGTGGCTGGATTAGCCATTCAGACAAAGGTCTGGAGTTAACCGCAAAAGGTGAATTTGAAGGCGGAAAATATCGACAAAGTAGTAAGTACGGTCAATATATTGTTTGGCCTGAGTTCATAGTTGAGCACGCATTGTTGCGTGATATTGATGAAGTCTTAGTAGCGGTAAGTCAGTTATTAAAAAAAACAGAAATACCGACAAGATTATTCAATCGTCTTCTTGCGGAACTTGGTTGGATCAGCATCTTCTCGAAGGGATGGAAAATAACGCGACTGGGCACAGAACAAGGTGGTCAGCAACATGAAGACGATAGCTCGGGAATACCTTTTGTAAAATGGCCACGTGATCTATTAAGTAATGCCAATATTATTGTTGCTCTCAATATGCTCAATGGATTGACCAGCAGTTTAATGATAGCGGATCAACCGTCAAAAAATACTCAGCCAATTCGCACTTTAAACGGCTTTATGGTCGATAGTGTCGGGCAGGCTAAGATCGCCAATTGGCTGTATTTGTTAGGCTTTAACGCGAGCTACCAACGCGAGTTTGTTATTGTTGATAAAGCGTCAGTCAAGGTTGATTTTTATCTGCCAAAATACCGCCTAGGCATCGATTATTGGCCAGAGTCATTACCGCCAGTGCAGCTTTCGCATAAACTCTATAAACAAGAGTTTTATGAATCCTCTGGATTCAACCTTCTGGAAATTAATCATCATCAGCTTGCCGATCTAGATCAAGTCTTATCTAAAGAACTATTACATCTCGGTATCAGTGTTTATTAAGGTTTTGATCCCTATTAACTATTCGGATATTATGCTGCCTGCAAGTAGTAATATAAAACAGTCTCATTAAGACTGCATCTACGTTAAATGATTTAAATTTAAACCTTTTAAAAAGTTGGAGAAGAGTATGAAAGTCGCATTTATCGGACTAGGTGTCATGGGTTTTCCTATGGCAGGCTATCAACAAAAGGCTGGTCACGATGTTACCGTTTATAACCGTACCACAGCTAAAGCGCAGCAGTGGGTAGAACAGTACGGCGGACAGTTTGCATCTACTCCGTTTGCGGCGAGTAAGGGCGCCGACGTTGTGATGATTTGTGTCGGTAATGACGATGATGTGCGCAGTGTTGCCTATGGCGATGAAGGCATTATTAATGGCCTAGAAAAAGGAGCTCTGCTGGTCGATCATACGACAACTTCAAACGAGTTAGCGCTAGAGTTAAACGATAAGTGTCAGGCAGCTGGCATAGGTTTTATTGACGCACCTGTATCGGGTGGTCAGGCGGGTGCTGAGAATGGTGCCCTAGCAATAATGATTGGTGGCGATGAGAAGCATTTAGCGCAGGGGTCGATGGCAATCGAGCCCTATGCAAAAACTGTCACTCACATGGGTGCAGTTGGCACTGGTCAGCTTACTAAAATGGTTAATCAAATTTTAATTGGTGGCGTATTACAAGGCATCTCTGAAGGTTTCACTCTTGCACAAAAAACAGGCCTCGATCTGCCCAAAGTGATCAACGCAATATCCGGTGGAGCGGCTGGCAGCTGGCAGTTATCTAATCGTGGCGAAAATATTGATAAAGACATTTTTGACTATGGTTTTGCCGTTGACTGGATGGTCAAAGATTTGGGTTTTTGTCTCGATGCCGCTAAGAAAGTTGATCTTAAATTACCTAATACAGAATTTGTGATTGAGCGTTATAACGAGTTGCAAGCGCGTGGTTTGAATCGTTGTGATACCTCGGTACTTATCAAGCAATATGACAAGTAGTTATATTTGCAGTAGACGCTTTAAATTATTGTCTCGGGGTCGATCTTTAGACAAAACTGAAAAAAGTAGAAATAATTAATGCAGCAAAGAATATTAACAGGAATTACAACAACGGGATCACCTCATTTAGGTAACTATGTGGGTGCGATTAGACCAGCGATTCAAGCAAGTCGCGAGGGCGAACAGCTGCCTTTCTACTTTTTAGCTGATTTTCATGCATTGATTAAATCGCGTGACCCCAAGCAGGTTCATCAATCGGGGATGGAAATTGCAGCCACCTGGCTCGCGCTCGGCTTAGATACCGATAAAGCTATTTTTTATCGTCAATCCGATGTGCCCGAGATCCCCGAGTTATGCTGGCTATTAACCTGTATGGCGGCCAAGGGTTTAATGAATCGTGCGCATGCTTACAAGGCAGCAGTCCAAGTTAATATCGAGTCTGGGGAGGATTCTGATTCTGGCGTGGCCATGGGTTTATACAGTTATCCAATTTTGATGGCAGCTGATATTTTGATGTTTAATGCCACCTATGTTCCAGTAGGTAGGGATCAAATTCAGCACGTTGAGATGGCTCGAGATATCGCAGCACGTTTTAATCATCACTATGGTGAGCAGTTTGTTTTACCCAGGGCTGTAGTCGACGATAATGTTGCTATTTTACAGGGGTTAGATGGGCGTAAAATGAGTAAAAGTTATAGTAATACTATTCCTCTGTTCCTCCCTGAGAAAAAATTGAAAAAGCACATCAATAAAATCAAAACTAATTTGTTGGAACCCGGCGTCCCTAAAGATCCCGATACCTCGACTGTTTTTCAAATATGGCAAGCCTTCGCATCCGATCAACAAACTAATGAGATGCGTCAAGCTTTTCACGACGGCATTGCTTGGGGAGAAGCTAAAAAGCAATTGTTTGATTTGGTGAACGACGAAGTTGCGGAGCCCCGTGAGCGCTACGACGAGTTAATGGCTAACCCTGAGTTTATCGAGGGTGTTTTAAAAGCTGGAGCCGAAAAAGCCCGAAGTTATGCCACTCCATTCCTGGCTGACCTACGAAAGGCCGTAGGGATTTATGCTTTCGCCTAAAAAGTTAAGCACACATTTCTACTCACAAGACAGGCAACCTATAGGATAAAGAACCGAGCTCAGGCTCGGTTCTTTATCGACATTGAGACGATCTTCTAAAAATAGTGTATTAACGATGTGGTAATACATCCTTTAGCTTCTCATGCATTGCTCGAATAGTAGTGACTGTCGTTTCCCAGTCGATGCATTTATCGGTAACTGACACACCGTATTGCATTTGCGAGTGATCATCGAGTATTTTTTGGTTGCCAGCACCAATATTGCTCTCAACCATCAGGCTCATAATAGATTTATTACCATCGATAATTTGATTCGTCACATTTTTCAACACGAGTGGTTGAAGTTCATGATCTTTATTAGAGTTCTCATGGCTGCAGTCGACCATGATAGTTTCCGGCATGCCATGTTTGCGGAGATCTTGCTCGCACAGTGCGACATTGACTGAGTCATAGTTAGGCTTGCCACCACCACCACGAAGTACAACGTGGGCATTAGGATTACCATTAGTGCGAATAACTGCCACTTGGCCGTCATTATTAATACCTAGGAAATGGTGCGAGCTTGACACTGATTGCATCGCGTTAACGGCAACCGTTAAGCTGCCATCAGTACCATTTTTAAAGCCTACTGCACAGGATAAGCCACTAGCCATTTCTCGGTGGGTTTGGGATTCAGTTGTACGCGCGCCGATTGCTGACCAAGAAATAAGGTCGTGCAAATATTGAGGTGATATGGGATCTAAGGCCTCGGTTGCGGTGGGCAGGCCTAACTCCGCGATATCTAATAAAAGCTTGCGGCCAATTTGAAGACCTTCCTCGATATGAAAGGTGCCATTCAAATGCGGATCGTTGATTAAGCCCTTCCAGCCAACAGTAGTTCTAGGCTTTTCAAAATAAACTCGCATCACTATCGCAATAGAGTCTTTAACTTCGTCCGCAAGACCTTTGAGGCGCTTGGCATAGTCCATAGCCGCTGCTATATCGTGAATAGAGCAGGGGCCGATAACAATAAATAAACGCTTATCTATTTTTTGTACAATATCGTTAACAGTTTTACGGCCTGCTAAAATAGTCGCTTTCGCCGCGTCAGTCACGGGCATCTTTGCTTTAAGTTCAGCTGGTGATATTAAGACCTCTTGAGCCGCGAGGTTGAAGTTTTCCATGGCAGGATTTGACATAATAGTAGACGCTAAAATAAGGTGAATAAATACAGATATCTTATTGTACTTTAAATTGCTTGTGTGCGGGGATCGAATTGATTGATTAGTGTTATAGTTTATAACGTCGCCAATCTCGTTGCAGGTATCTACCCATCTCAACTCGATAAGCCTGCGCTAATCATTTAACCACTACAAATAGCGGCTCGACCACTAGCCCTCTAGTTTTTAATAATCACAGTGAATGTTAGTTGACTACAACTTTACAGACAACTTCTACAGATAACTTAGCGAAGACAACAACCATCCAAAGCTCAGATGACAATTCAGATGACAATAAGGTTGCAATTAGGTTATGCACATTGATGTGCTAGTATTCAACTTTAGTTATACATAAAAAAATGCTGTATAACTTCAGGTTAGCCTTAGCATTAACGTAGCTATAAGTTGAAAACTGCGGGTAGAAATAATCAATTAGCAGCGAGCGTCGTTTGATATGATATAGTTTTTTTAGTAACCGTAGCGTTGTCTTTGTCATGCTAGCCAAGGGCTAATTATGATTAATGACATCATTAGTGTCTACATCAGCATTGATTTTAGCGAGCTAACAGCTATTTATTTCAACAGTTATTGTTCTAGTACTGATATTGTTTAACACGAGAGTCACCTTGTCGCTCTCATTTAGGTGAATATTAGACGTCCCGTGAATGATGCCCTATCAGTGATAAAGCGCTAAGTAGCGGGGCTGACAGTGTAATAAAGATTTGACTATATCTACATATAACACTGATACAGAACACTGGTACAGAACACCGATATATACTAACAACTAACGTTCTAACCTGCGCTGTCGTTGCTAACTATTGGCCGGCATCGTCGTACAAATAAAGTGTAAAAATTTTCATTGCTGGAGCTCGATTTTTTTGCGTGCGCTTGAAAAATTTGGCTTCAGATAATTTTCGAATGTGTATTTGTAAACTAAAAATAAGCAAGCACTTCTATATTCATCGGGATTTTCTTACTCGATAGACAAACAATTTTTCAGAGACTACGTTCCCAAAAATTTTTGACTTTAAGGTCTTCAGGGTATTCACTACGCCTGTAAGGTTTCATCAAATCTGAGGCATGCTTTGTCTATATCGAGAGTGGTACAAGGGTGAATTTTTGAGTGACCTTACTGCTATGATTATATTTTAAGCTAAGTTTTTAATGATCACTAGCGATAAAAAAGGTAAGCGATAAATTTTAAGAAAGATAAAAAAATAATTGTTAACAGTCTACCTTTTCATCGAAGTTTTCTTACCATTACTTAAAGAGTTTTGTGTGACTCTCGATAAAAAATTTGCTTCTACTATGCTAGGAAGAGACTATTGCTGAGCATCGAACAGTGTCAGCAAGCATAACAATTAGGTGTCAATGTTAGCTCTTAATGCTAGCCGTTAATGTCTAGGCCAAAAATTATTGTAGAAGCAATTAGGTGAGTAAAGTCACTGATGCCAAAGCGCAGTCGCAAATCAGTAGATTCTTGGCACCGTCGTCGGGTCATTCAAGGACAGCGCTAGACTGATA
>JBLIME010000100.1:0-9568 GCA_047638515.1 Pseudohongiellaceae bacterium | reverse complement strand
GTCTCTATAATTTTCTTACAGCGGCTTGCACTATAAATTAAGGTGTGAATAATGCTTTTTTACGCAGCCAACGGTGGCAACACCGCTTCACATCTCAGGCTGTAAGCTTAATCTATGGCAACGATTTCGATCAATGAATCTGAAAAAGCTAAGCCTTTAATATTTTTTAGAAAACAATGCGGCATAGAACTTACAAAATTTAATAATTCGGCCGATTTGATTGTATCAAGTTTAAGTACATAAATACTGACACTCGTCTGCGGGGAAGGAGGTTGTGTGCAGATAATTTCGGCGCAGTATTCTTGCAGTTGGGTAAAGGTACTTTTAAGAGCTACTCTATTTATAACTGGCAACTGACGTCTATTTTGACCTGCGTATTGTTTAGATCCTCACACGGTTAAACGAACGACTGGCGAGTTTGCCTCATATTAAGCGTAAACACGATCATATTGCCTTGGGATATAAAAGCTATCCATAAGGCAGAGAAAAGCAGTTTTTGTCGATGTATATTAGTACTCGCTATAAACTGGGTACTAATGCTGGTCGACAATGAGCGGATGCCAAAGGAATTAAGATAGGTTGTTATCATAATTTGCATGCGTATAGCGCGACTGGCAACTAGCACTAACGGGCATGTTTGAACTAAAGACTAAGATGAACTGCCCAGATACTGCAAGACAAAGCTTGATACTAAATCACAAGCTTAATCACCTCACATTACAAACAGCCATTAGGATTATCGGGCTTTAACAAAAACAAAGAGTGGCGTCGACTCGGTTAATGGAACCTTTTAGAAAACAGCTCGGCTCAGTTATATGAATACACACGGAGACACGTCAGGATCTTATATACGCCCAACCTAGTGCCTGCTGCTGCGCGAGATATTGCACTGCTGCGGATACCACTTTTACACCTGCCGGTGGATCTAGCTGCCGACCAGTGAGACTGTTACGGCAAAGGACCAACAGCGGCAAAATCGATGTATCGACAATAGTAACAGCGGCAGCTACCGCCGGACCGTTGACGACAATCTCGATGATGGCATTTTCCTCAAGCATAAGTAGGTTAGCTGCGTTGTTTTGTGCTCGCTTCAGCGCTTCGACGGTAGGCGCGTGAATTAGCAGCTTGGTTATGGCCATATTTAAGTCCTTGTTAAGTTACAGATAGCGGGCAATATCATTCGACAGTTGTTGAAGCTCATCGCCGTTGCGTACGCGTGGTCGTGATAGGTTGATACTCCGGTCTAAAACGATTTTACCCGGTGACCCTGCCAGCACAATAACTCGATCGGCCAAATAGACCGCCTCTTCAATATCGTGAGTGATAAACATAACTGCCTTGCGTGTCTCATTCCAAATCGCCAGTAGCTGTTCTTGTAGATGACGACGGGTAATCGCGTCCACTGCGCTAAAAGGCTCATCCATCAGCAGTAGATGCGGCTCCACCGCCAGTGCTCTTGCAATACCCCCGCGCTGCACTTGACCGCCAGACAGCTGGTGTGGCCAGCGATCGGCTAACTCTTGCATGCGTGTCAGCTTTAACACTTCATCAACTCGGGCACGTTTTTCCTGTGCGCTCAGCTTTAACCCCTTGAGTCCGTATGCCACGTTGCCACGCAGGCGACGCCAGGGCATTAATCGACCATCCTGAAACACAATTCCCCGGCGTCGACGGGCGCCATCATGCGGCACATACAACACGATTTCACCGTTACTGGGAGCGGTAAGATTGGCCACACAACGCAGTAGTGTTGACTTACCCACCCCAGAGCCACCAACTACTGCAATAAATTCGCCGGACTCTAGCTCTAGATTAATATCGGCGAAAACCGGCTCGTCATTGTTGTCATAGTGATAGCTGAGGTTTTTTATCTTTAGGATGGACGCCATTTTAAGACTCGATTCTCGATCTGCGCAAAAAGGGTATCGCTGAGTGTATACACCAGCGAAATGATCAACATATACACCACAACTGCCTCATAGGCACCGACCCCAGCGGCGGAGTTCATCTCTTGCCCCATGCCGGGCACTCCCAGCAGTTCTGCTGCAATCAACGTCATCCATGCCTGACCAATACCGGTGCGCATGCCAGAAAAAATTCCTGGGGCAGCTGCAGGTAACGTGACCTGCAACGCCTGTCGCAAAAACCCATTCTGGCCAAAGGCACAGGACAGCTCGTAATACTTTGGGTCAACATTACGGACGGCTGAGTAACTGGCGAAGTAATTCACCCAAAACACTCCAATGGCGATAACAAATGCAGCACCAGCATGACTAACCTTAAACCAAGCAATTGCAAATACTACCCAAGCCAAGGGCGGAATAGGTCTCAAAATACGTGCTAGCCAGCCATGTAGAGCATCCATCAGGGACGAGGATGCCGCCATTGTACCAACTAAAAAACCAAGCATCGTCCCCAACGCGAGGCCCCAGAAATAATGAATCAAGCTAGACCCAAGCGCTGGCAACAAACGTTCAGAGGTCCACTCGTCTGCAAATGCACCGGGCAGTAAAAATGGATCGGGTATAGTGCCGGCGGCGGCCCAACCGGAGACTTGTGCAAACTTCCAAAAGCCAACGAAGAACAATACGCCTGTCAAGCCAAGTAGACTGCGCCGCCATCGAGAGCGAGATTGAAGATAAACTTGTTGCGACATCGGTGTAATTTACTCCTGCGTCAACTCGTCGTAAAAGCTCGTATCGAAGAGACTGTCAAGATCTACCTTAACATTGAGGCCGAGCTCAGTCTGAAAGTCTCGCATCTCTCGCGTGCCGTCAATGATCGAATTAGGATCAGCTTGAAACTGACGTTTAGAGCGCTCCAGTGCTTTGAGCACAATTGTTGCGGGTAGTCGTCCACCACCAACGTATTTGCCCACAGCAACGGCTACGTTTGATGGTGTTTCACGCAACTGCTTAGTAGACTCAATGTGGGCGCCGACTAGCGCTTTGACCAGCTCCGGTCGCTCGGCGATCAAGCTCTCACGCACAACGAGTACAGCGCCGGGCTGATTGGGAAACATATCTGATCCAGATACAATAACCTGAGCCTCGCGGCTTCGGTCCAGAACGATGCTGACGATTGGCTCAAGAATTGCCGCGCCATCCACAGCGTTAGTCATTAGCGACTGCTGCACCTGGGCCGCTCCCTGGTAAATAATATCAACATTGTCTGCAATCTGTTGTGCACTCAAGCCCAACTTTTTACGCAGCCAGAACTGCAGCACGGTGTCGGGAACCGAGCCCTGAGGAAAAGTCGAGATGACGGGTTTACGGCCTTTATCGGCTCTAAATCTTGCAAATGCAGTAGCAGCATCGCCGTTGTTAAAGTAAGGCGTTAACTCTTTCAGCGCAACCAGGCTAATCTGTTCGACTATATTGGCTGCAACTACCTTGATATCGGCTCCCTTGGCTCGAGCTACCATTGCCGGCCCTATACCCAAGTAGGCTACGTCCAGCTGACCGGCAAGCAGGGCCTGAACGATAGCGGGGCCGTTTTGAAATTTAATCAAGGTCGGGGCGCTGACACCGGCTTTGTCGAGGGTGTCGCCTTCCAGTAATATAAAAGCTTGTGACACAGGAATAATAGGCATGTAACCAATTTCCAGTGACTCATTCGCAAAGGTGGCACCAGTCCAACCTAACAGCGCGACAAATATCGAAGTAACTAAAGCTCGCATTATGTAAATCTCTTAAGGTAATAATTAGTCGGCAATGATAACTGTAAAAAAACAAATAAGAATATTTTATCGATACTGTTTTAATCTATGCATAGCTGATAGTCTTATAAGGTAGATGGATAACTGTTAAGATGTTGGGAATCCAACCCACAAATCACAAATCACAAATCACAAATCACAAATCAGCTAACAGATAGCTTATTGACGATCGTCAACGCAGACGAAGCATCCGCTATACTTAGTTGCAGCTAGCCGGCCACTAAATCCGTCAAAATAAAAACGGAGTCTATTTTATACCCCGCTACAGGTAATAGAGTTGCCTGCGGCTCAGCGCCGTTCAATATCGCTATCAATAGTAAACAAAGCAGTGGTAATCCATACAAGATTTATATTCGCGATATATTACCGCCGACACCTATTGCTAAGCGTGTCGTGAGAATGCATTTGAAAACTTTTCAGCCTGTAGAAATTGAAATTACTCAGTAGAAAGGAGACTCAGTGAGAAATGAAATAACTGAGTTGAGCTAAAGCTAGCCAATTATTTACCCTTAGATAAAATTCAATCATCAACTCATAAGTCGATACAGCAATATGTCAGATTAATCGATAGTTAAGTGAAGACGATCGAGCCTGATCTTTTTTTAAGGTAATATTTATAATTTATACTTTTATGCGGTGGAAATCTAACCGCTCAAAGCCGCATATTCTGGCTTATTTTCAGGTAACCAAATGTAAAAATTACTTCCCTTTCCCTCTTGGCTGTCAACTTCTATGCGGCCATGATGCGACTCGATGATGCCGAACGATACACTAAGTCCTAAACCAGTGCCTTTACCAACGGGTTTGGTGGTAAAGAAAGGGTCAAACATTCGGCGAAGGTTTTCTTCGGATATGCCTTCGCCAGTATCGGCTATTTTGATGCACACCATTGCATCCAGGTGACGAGTCGTGATGGTAATTACACCTTTACTCTCTATGGATTGGGCAGCATTGACGACAATATTCATTAACACCTGAGATATCTGAGAAGGCAGGCATTCCACTAAAGGTATGTCATCAAAGTCTAGCTCGACTTTTGCCTTGTACTTCAGCTCATTGTTAACAATATTCAGAGTTGACCGAATTATTTGTCTTAAATCGACTTTCTCCCATACTGATTCATCGATGTGAGCAAAACCTTTTAGGTCCGCAACAATAGTACTGACTCGTGATAACCCCTCCTTTGTTTGCTTTAAAAGAAGTGGTATTTCTTCTTTAATGTAATCGAAGTCAGACTGTTCTTTATAAGCAGCCATTGCCTTTGTTAAGGTAGCGTCATGCTTAATTTCATGATCCATAGAATCAATTAACTGGATCAACTTGACACTCCAATCTGACAACATATTTATATTTGAAGTGACAAATCCAACGGGGTTGTTGATCTCGTGTGCGACTCCAGCTGAGAGTACGCCAATCGCAGCCATTTTATCCGATTGAAGTAATTGAGCACGGGTATCGACCAGCTTGGCATTGGCTTTATTTAATTCAGTAACATCCTGACCCACGCTGACGACACCAATGGCTTTACCAGCAGCATTTCGTCGTGTTGTCGAGTTAGTAAGAACATCAACTCGGGATTCAGACTTTCCAAGCAGTGAGAACTCAACATTCACGGTTTCTTCACCATTCAGTGCCTTCGCCAAAACATCACCCACCACAGCCTTGTAGTCATCGGCAATAAAATTAGACACGAGGTCCATACCCAGCACTTCTTTCTTACTGAAGCCAGTAATCTCTGCCACCTTCAGGTTCCACTCATTAATCTTGCCTTGCACATCGATGCCAAAAATAGGGGCATTTGCGCCATCAATCAGCTGTGCTTGCTCATTGGCTATGACTAACTCAACATTAAGAACGGCTAGCTCTTTTATTTTTTTATGCTCTCGCAGCGCAAAAGTATAGTAAGTGTTAAGTCGATGAACTAGCTCTTCTTCATCGATGGGTTTTACAAGGTAATCAATTACGCCTAAGTCTTTTGATCTTTGAATAAATGTTTGATCTTTATGATGTGCACTAACAAATATAACTGGGATATCGGCTGTTTTTTTTCTCAATCTAATCATTGAAGTAAATTCAAACCCATTCATATTGGGCATCTGTACATCACACAAAATAAGGTCAACAGCTTGTTGATCTACATAACTGAGCGCTTCAAAAGGACTAGTGATACCTTTTATATCAAAGGTTGGGTCTTTTTCCAACACAGTAGTTAGCGCAAAGATATTTTCTTCGATATCGTCAATAATGAGTATTTTAAATTTTTTCATTTAATGACTACTTTCATGATGGATGTATTGTTTTATGGCTGCCTTGAAGAATATTCCTAATACCTTTAAAATATAAATCACCACTACTGCCTTAACGATGCAGGCTCATTATCCATAGGATATATTAATTCACTAAATTTTAATGAACAGTTAATTATAAAAATATTCCTTTCCGTCAAGGTATCGCGTGGCGCTTTATGAATAAAATAATTAAATTAAGCAGCACCCTTATCTGCCGCGAGTAATTTTTCATATTTTAATACCGAAAAGCTTTATCATAAGGGCTTTATTATGTTCCCCGTCTTCTCGAAAATAATATTTATTTATTAACGTACGACTAGATTATAAAAAATACATTGAACAACAAATTACCTACATATAATTAGATATAACCGAATATTAAAAAAATAATATCTGAAAACTCTATAACTTAAATTTTACCGATAAAACAGTTATTTATTAAATTTTTAAAAAATATAGCAGTCGCTTAAACCGTTGACGCAACGTTTATAGCTATTTCCAATTAATCTTTTATCTTATATTTGAAGAGAACTTTTAGCTGTCAACCAAACTTTCAAAAGTGATAAAAGCTGTTCGTGGTCAATCGGTTTGGCCATGTAGTCATTTGCACCCGCATCGATGCATAATTTTTTATCCTCGGCTTGCGCTTTAGCGGTAAGCGCTATAATGGGAATATTATTTATTTTATTATCTTTTCTAATTTCTTTCATTGCTTCATAACCATCCATCACTGGCATCATAATATCCATAAGAACAATGTCAAACTCGTTTTCCGTATCATTTAGCAGAGCCAATGCTTCTTTCCCATTTTGAGCAGAAGTAATGTCTAGCCCTTTATCTTCAAGAACAGAAGAAAGCGCATAAATATTTCTTATATCATCATCAACCATTAATATTTTTTTTCCTTCTAGCGCTTGATCAGAATTCATTGCCTGAATAAGAAGTTGTTGTTTCTCCTCATTTAGAGAACTTTTTATACTATGTAAAAATAGTGACATTTCCTCTATTAATTTTAAATTTGATGTGGCAATTTTTAAGACAACGGTATCACTATATTTTCTGACTTTCATCAATTCAGTATTAGTTAAATCTCTTTCTGCATAAATGATAATCGGTAATCTTATACTTTTCTCTTCAACTAACTCTAAAAATTTAAATCCATTCGCATCATGAGGACCGAGACTCACTATTACACAGTCATATTTTTTACTTAAAACATCTTTTAAACCTTGTTTAGGTGTACCGGCGGTTTTTACAAAAATATCTTTATCTGTCAAGAGTAATTCTAAGTGGCTCGCTAATATCTTTTCGTCTTCAACGATTAATATATTCTTTTGTTTATTATTAACGAATTCGACTAGACGAATTATTAGTTTATCGAGCTCATCTTCTTGAATTGGCTTTGAAATAAAATCAATGGCACCTAATTTTCTTGTGATGTGTTGTGGTTCTTCAGAAGATAAAATTATAACGGGAATATGACGTATGTTAATATCTGACTTTAAAATTCTTAGTACTTCTATACCGTTGATAATAGGCAACAAAACATCCAGTATGATGGCTGTTGGTTTATACTCTTTTGCCATAGAGATAGCAGCATTTCCATCACAGGCCACAATCGCTTTATGACCAAGTTTATGAATATTTTCTAAAATTATATTGGCAAAACTTGGATCATCTTCCACGACTAAAATGACAAAATCTTGCTTAGTTAACTCTTCTTTATCATCGTTTACTGAAACATCACTTTCCATCGGCGCAATATTCGATGGTGTACTTTCATACTGAATATGCTCAACTAATCTTGCATCGATTACGTCAGTATTAATTTTAAGGGGCAGATAAATACAGAAGGTCGAACCTTCACCTATAATGGATGTTACAGCAATTCTGCCATCTAAGAGTCCGGTTAACTCTTTAGATATGCTTAGACCCAATCCAGTGCCACCATACTGTCTACTGGTGCTTCCATCCGCTTGCTTGAATGCTTCAAAAATGAGATCCATATTATCTTCTTCAATACCAATACCATTATCGACAACTGAAATAGCAATGGGTCTAAGGTTCTTATCTTCTTCGGTATTTAGTGCTACCTGAATGGAAATAGTGCCTCCATTATCGGTAAATTTGATAGCATTGGAGAGAAAGTTTCTAAGTACCTGCGTTATTTTTGTTTTATCACTCGAAAAAGTACTTAAAGAGTTTGAATAAATAGTTGATTCAAGCCGAATATTTTTCTCGTCAGACTGCGGCATAAAGAGTGCTTTAAGGTCGTCTAAAAATGAACTGATGTTTATTTTTTCAATATTCAGTGTCATCAGTTTAGCTTCTATTTTAGATAAATCTAAAATATCGTTAATTAAATTCAGAAGGCTACTACCTGCATCGTATATGGTAGAAGCTTGCTTATTAAGTTTGCTAGGTTCAATTTCCTTCACTTTAGCGAGAGAACCCGAAAGCAATAGCATGGAGTTCAATGGTGTTCTAAGCTCATGGGACATATTCGCCAAAAATTCAGACTTATAGCGGTTGGCATCCTCCAAATCTTGAGCTCTTTGGTTCACCTCAACTTGAGCCAACTCTAGATCAGTATTTTTGATCTTCAATTCATGGCGTTGAACATCCATAGATTGACGCTGGTCTTCTAGTTCCTCATTTTGTGACTTGAGTACGCGTGACTGTTCCTCCAACTCCTCTGTTTGAGTTTTAGATTGAGAAAGAAGATTACTGGTTGCATTAGCTTGTATAGAAATATAAAGCGATCCAGCCAGTGCTGTAAGCGCTAAATCAATATATTCAAGTACTACTGCATTAAATTTTTCATATGAAGCAACCTCAACTACGGCAATGAGCTCACCTTTAAAAATAAGAGGATATGTATAAATGTTCAATGCTTTTGCTTTAGTGGTTCCCGTTTGAATAACAGTGCCGTCTGGGACATTACTTAGCAAAATAGGTTTTTTTTCGTAGGCGACTTGACCCACGACGCCTTCACCTATTTTAAAACTATTGGCAACATCCGCTCTTTTTGTGTAGGCATAAGAGCCTTCAAGTTTTAAAATCTCATTTTCAATATCGTAGATATACAGCGCGCCCATCCCAGCATTCACATAACGGGATAACTCGTTAATGGACGTTTCAATCTGATCAACAAGTTTATCATTGTCTAGAATCCTAGTATTAAGTAAAGATACCCCATCTTTTATCCAGTTTTGACTTTTATTGTTTTCATCTGCAGTAGAAAGAACATTAATCATCCCGTTTATATTGTTTTTCAGCTCAAGAAACTCACCTTTGGTATCGATATTTATTGAACGTGATAAATCACCTTTAGCAACGGCCGTAGTTACCTCGGCAATGTTTCGCACCTGAGTCGTTAGATTATTGGCCATGCCGTTGACATTGTTGGTTAATTCAAGCCAGGTACCTGAGACACCTTCAACTTTCGCTTGTCCACCCAAGATACCTTCGGTTCCCACGTCTTTTGCAACACGTGTTACCTCTGATGAAAACGCGCTAAGTTGGTCAACCATCACGTTAATAGTACTTTTTAGTTCAAGTA
>JBLIME010000099.1:0-9658 GCA_047638515.1 Pseudohongiellaceae bacterium | reverse complement strand
ACTGAAACTGAGTTAGTAACTACTACCACTGAGACCTTTGTGGTCTTGCTTACTTCTACAGGTAAAGTGAACTGAGGTAGAAGTAATCGATACCTAGCTAATGTGTAGGTAGAATCCCATGCTCGCGACAAAGAAATCGAGGCTCGCTGAGGGAACAGAGGCTGAAAAATAGCTTAATGTCGCGGGAATTTTTAAGGCACTTCCCTAAAAACTACTGAGTGGACTCACAAGACTCTGCTCTATCATAGAAGCACCACCATGAATCACTTCGGTACGTTTAGTTAGTTCTCCTTGAGAGCGAGCATACATTGAAAAAATTTTCTAAGCCTAATAGCAATGTCATCTGACATGATAAACACACGTCTTTATGTTGAAACTTACGATATGATCAGATCACCATGCATCATTGCTCGCTATAACTTATCACGTTAATTCTACTATGTATTTTGATGAGAAATCAGTCTGCCATATCCTTATAAATATTTTCTTTCGTCAAATCAATAGCCTTTCCATAACCAGGGATGCGTAGACTATTTTGATCAATCTCTATATTTTTTTCATCGAGCATATCTTCGCCAAATTTGTAGATAACCTGATAATTGCCTTTTAAAAACTCTGAGTGATAGTTATTAGCTGTTTCGCGAGTGTGCTCGCGCCTCACTTGATAAGCAGTCATGGCTTTTTGGCCATAGCGCTTTGACAACATTTTCTCAGTCAGTGTTGGCGACAAAATACTTGCTGTTGCATTGTTACCACCAAAACCTTTGGAGTTAAGAAAAGCAATGTCCATCGGCGATTCTAACTCGCGATGCTGCGTAGATATCGATAGGCGCTTTTGTAAAACATCGTCAGCCACGCGATCTATGGTGGTGATACCCGGTAATATGCCGTGAGCAAAAATGCCTAGCGTATTAATCAGTTGGTCTCCGCTTGCGGGGGCCAGCGAGTGACCAACAAAAGCCTTAACGGCGGTAACTGGCCACTGATCAATATTAAAGACAGCACCAATACGGTCTAAGATTTCTGATTCTGTGACCCGATTTTGTGGTGTGCTCGATCCATGTGCCTGCACGAAACTGCGCCGCGCAAGCGCCTCTTCGCCCAACAACGAATTGGCAGAGGCGACGGCCTTAGCAAAGGTTAAGTAGTTACCCGGACCCGGTGCCGAAATCGATTTTTTAAAGCCGTCGGCACTGGTAAACACGTCGGCAACAGCGCCATAGATATCTGCACCTAACTCAATAGCTAAGGCATCGTCCATTAGCACGACATGTTGAGTCGATTCGGCAATAACAAATCCGCAGTTTTCACCGAAAGGACGGCTTGATTGACGTAAATTAGTAGTCGATGAACCATCTATTTTACAGAGCTTTTCAGTAGTGGCGAGCGCTCCCATGGTTGCGTAGCCTTCGACCACCTCTGGTAGAATAGGTGCCTCACTACCACCAACAACAACGACTCGACGCCGCCCTGACTGAATATCTTCCATGCCCGCGCGCAAGTTGTATAAGAAGCTAGCGCAGGCACCAACAATACTACCCGTAGCACCCAAGTTCCCCAGAACGTAAGCATTAACAAAATCAGAAGTCATTGAGCTTAAACCCAAAGCTAATTGCTTAGTGGATACTCTATCCCCCCTTAAACGGGACTGAAGGAGTCCGCCAAGACCATTATCATCAAGCTGAGACATAATACTCGATGAATATGCGCCTATTTCATCTGGGGAAACGTGTTGAACAATTTTTTGCCAATCGACACCTAGCGAGTTAACCGCATCTGATGCACCTATCACTGCCAACTGGAGTGCGCGCGGATGAAAACGCGACGGATAAAGGTCGGCAGGATCAAAACCCGTGGGCAATTGACCCGCTGCGTGCACGCTCGATTCGTAGTGGGAAGCGGTTCTTATCATGCTATCGGCGACAACAACGCGAACATTGCGTGCATCTAAGTCAGTTATCTGCCAACGCTCTGGAATGGAAGCCGGTAATTTCCGCCTGGGCAACTCAAAACAGAGTACTTTTTGATCTGTTTTATCAAGAGACACAGTCTGTTGCTGAGGCACGTGATCAACATCAAAATAAGAGGAATTTATAGGACGAATTAAAGTGCTCTCGCAGACGGTGCCGCCAAAGCGCACCACTAGCTCTGCTTGACTGATTTGTTCATTGTCAACGGTGATGTATTCACTACCCTTGGCAGTCACTAACTTCATCATGACCGCGAGACCCGCAATTGTTTCAGCACGCTTGTCCGCACTTAACTTATCTAACACAATACGTTGATATGCTTGGTGAAAGGAGCTTCTTCCAGCTGCACTATAACCACCAAATCCAACAATAACAGGCAATCTAGCCATATATTTACCGACCTTAATTTATGTAACGAGTATCTATTGCTATAGATTTTATGGATTTATCACTTGCTAGCCACCGATTAACAAAGAAATAATGGCCTCGTTTAATAAAACGATTTTAAACCTCATATTCTATATATAATAAGACAATAAAGACAAATCTAAAAACAATTCAGACAAATAACAGTACTTGAGATAAGGTAAAGGTATGCCAGATGTCGTTTTCATATTATCCGAACATATGTTGGCAACCAGCACTACCTGGCCGTCAGATATGTTGTCGGCCGCTAACTATGCCGCGAAGAGGCTGTGTCCACAAAAACCCCTACTCAACCTGACGATTGCCGCAGAGACATTATCAGCTATCACTTGCCACTCGGGTGTAACGCTAACACCACAACAATCATTTGAAGATATCGAAAGAGCTGATATTATTTATCTTCCCGCGCTTTGGCGTAATCCTCAGCCAATTATCAAGCGTCAAACTAAGCTTATTGCTTGGCTTCAAAAACAGTTTGAACAGGGCGCTATTATAAGCGCTGTCGGTACCGGTTGTTGCTTTATCGCCGAGACCGGTCTACTCGATAATAAGCCTGCAACAACTCATTGGTATTATTTTGATAAGTTTCAACAGCTCTACCCCGCCGTTGAATTAAAGCGACAACATTTTATTACCCAAGCAGGATCAATCTATTGTGCGGCTAGCATAAACTCTCTCGCTGACTTAAGCGTTTATTTTATACAACGTTTTTTCAATACCGCAGTTGCACAACATATACAAAGACACTTCTCTCACGAGATACGTAAGCCCTATGAATCACTCAGTTATTTTGAGAATAACAATGTTAATCATCCCGATGAAACTATGCTACAAGCTCAGCTATGGATGTTGAATAATAGCGCTAAAGCATCCACGCTAGATAATATCGCTCAACAATTTGATATGAGCCCGCGTAATTTTAGTCGTCGCTTTAAGTTAGCTATTGGTAAAACACCTATTAAATATTTACATGAAATGCGCCTAAACAACGCCAAGGAACTATTACAATCAAGCAACTTAAGCATTGCCGAGATAGCTTACAAGGTGGGCTATAACGACATGAGTTACTTTGCAAAATTATTTAAAAAAGAGTTATATGTGAGCCCGAAAGTGTATCGAAAAACTGTGCGCGCAAAATTATTTACTACTGGTAATACAACGCATTTAAAGCCACATCATTGATAGGTAATGCACCGATAAAATACTTAGCGTAAAAAAATATCAATCATTATTTTAGCGCACAGTTTACTAGTATGTAAGCACTGTATTTTACTAACTTTTCAAATGAACTAATCTCGATTTTTATTAGCGTCCTCGCCACTACGCTTTCTCAGATTAGGCCGATGCATAACAGGTCATTTATCGCTAGTTGATACAACTGCTTCGAAACTAGCATAAACTTGATAATGCATCGACTGATTCTATCAATCAATCGACGATACGATTTAACAAAAATGATTACGTCTACGCCTAAAAAGTCACTGTTAATCAGCTTACTTAGCCCGTTAAGCTGATTGAAAACGTCAAACTTTACGGACGTATAAGCTGTTATAAAGCTATAGCTGGCTATAACAGTCAACTAACGATCTCAAACATATCTTAAACGAAAGACCTAGATGATGCTTTGATCCTATTGATATGTTGCAAAGCTGACGATATTTACATGCACTTGCGCAGATTTTTGACAGCCACCTTAACTTAGGCTCTGCATACGAAAGGATAACATCAATTGTGTTGCATTAAAGACTACTAGTGAGACACATTATTTACATAATAAAGCCTTTTAATTTTCTTCAGCTAGCTGTAGCTAACAAAAAATATAACTTTTTATGAGCCGTATAGAACTTTTTAAGCTGAAAACGGGATAGTTTTTATTTAAAGTTATTAAAAAATAATACACCTATAGCGAAAAAAAAGTATGAACACTAACGTTTTCAAGGATTACAAGGTTAGTAACTATAAAAAAATAAGCCAATGACCACTTTGTTTTAATTAAACCATGCGTAAATCATGCCAAAAAAAAACAAAAATATTAAAAAGTTAGTTGAAAATTAACTCAAATTGGCAAATAATCAAATTGTGATTATTAGAAAAATAATGAGTTTAAGCGCTGTCTACATTCATTCGAACCCTAGCCAAAGGTTCGGTATCTACCTAGTATTTATCACTGTTTTTATTGCAGGATTCAAAAAATTTACTGCCAACAGCGGCTATAAAATTGGCACTACGGCCACTTTTTTATACGTATATTTAGTGGGCAATAGTCTTTCGACTCTGGTTAAGCAATCCAGTCAACACTTCGTAAACTCAACGTTAATCTTTGGAGGATTACTTTATGACAATGGCTAATCAAGTGACTTACCGTGACCTAGAACCATCGTACGCACTCAATGCGATCATCGACAAACGTTTACATAAACTAGAGCGTTATTCCAACGCTATTCATCACGCCCGTATCGTACTTGAATCACCACATAACCATAAACACAAGGGTAAATTATTTCGTGCAACAGTTGAGATAGAGGTAAAAGGTAGCCCCATTGCTATTAGCCAAGATAACTCATCGATTCACATAGCCGTGCGCGATGCTTTTAATATCGCCGAGAGAAAGCTTAAGTCGCACGCTGATCAAATTCATTCACGTCGTACTGTTCGGCGACAAGATGGTACTGTTGTCGATGACGACCTCGATACTATCGCGAGCTAAACCTCGCAAGGCAAACTCAGAGCGGCAATAAGCCGCCCTTTTTTATGTCAAAAGCCCCCACTATGGAAAATTTGGCTGCCAGTTTTTACTAACCATCAATTCGATATGAAAATAGTCGTTTTATAGCTGTCTTAAGCAATCAAGCCCTTCCAATCTATTTCTGTGCCTTCTACAATACAGATATTCTGTTTATAATTTTCTGTGGACATCAAAAATCTGTGAGTATTAACTGGTATCCGGGCCATATGCATAAGGCCCGCAAAGAAATTCTTAATGTATTCGATAAAATTGACATACTTGTCGAGATCGTCGACGCGCGCCTGCCTTTTAGTAGCCAAAATCCTGTTATTGGTCAGTGGCGTGAAAGTAAGCCCACTCTAGTCATTTTAAGTAAAACAGACTTAGCAGACCCCGACAAAACGGAGCACTGGCAGCAGTATTTTGAAAAAGAGCAGAATGTAAAGACTCTGGCCTACCATAAAGACGACAAACACAAACTTAAACAAATCGCTGATTTATGCAGAAAGCTAGCGCATTTTGAACCTTCTGCGATTAAACCCATTAATGCGATGATTGTCGGAATCCCCAACGTCGGTAAATCTACACTGATAAACGCACTCGCCGGTAAAAACATAGCAAAGGTTGGCGATGAACCGGCGGTGACCAAACGCCAACAGAAAATAAATCTAGGTAATAATGTAATTTTACACGACACACCCGGTATGCTTTGGCCAAAAATAGAAAATCCAGATAGTGCCTATCGATTAGCCATTACGGGTTCCATAAAAAACACCGCGATAGAGTACGAAGACATCGGTTTTTATGCTGCAGAGGCATTAATAGCGCTATATCCACAACGCTTGTGTGAGCGTTACGGTATTATCGACCTGCCGTCAACGCCACTAGAGTGCTTAGAACTGGTCGGCTTCAAGCGTGGCGCCAAACAGACCGGCGGTCGCGTTAACTTACACAAGGCCTCAGAAATATTGATCCACGACTTGCGAGCGGGTCACCTCGGCTTAATTACTCTGGAGACACCTGCAATGATCGAGCGCGAGTTGATATCGGTTGCCGAAAAATTAGCGGAAAAAGCAGCCAAGAAAGCACTAAGGGTAAAAAATAGACGAAACAGTCGCGAACATGGCAAGGATAATGAGGGTCGTTAAAACTCAGTGAGTCGTCATCTCTTCTAGATATTTATAGATACCCATGTCGGCAAAATCAGGGGGGGAACTCTGTCGGCAGTGATTTTAAAGCCCACATGAACCCAGTAATTAATGGCCAGATATACGAGGCCTTAGCCCCTGGCAAACCGATGAGCCATATGTTCAGATGCAGCACTTAGGTCGCCTCGATTGTTGTCGACCTCGCATTGTCAATATGGATGAAAAGCAGAGGGTATAAAGACTTCAGTGAAAGCCCTTGGATGAAAATCTATCAATTATTATACGCGATAGTCTTGGTGACAGCTGATATGGCCATTTCAGACAAATAACAGCGTCATATTAATAGCAACACGTGGATCGATAGGCAAGTGCCTCAAGACCCAAGCGATACCAGCTAGCAATTTTTAAATCGCTAAATTACTCCATTGTAACAAGCGCAACTCAATCTTATCTGACGATAAAACCATTCATACCGATACTGAGATAAAATCGGCTTGTGCGCAGGACGAAGCGGTTTATAGTTTCGGCGGGGCCGATCTGAGGTACGTATTTAGGTTAGCGCTTGGTTAGATGGCTTCAAAACGTCAATGTCATTAAAAACTTGGGGGCTGCAATAAACTGTGGTGAGGAGCTGTAACTGCGAAAAACTGCATCAGTGTCAGTAAAACCGCGCTGATTGTCTTGTTAAGGCATTATATCTTGAGCATTCGACCGAGGCGCGGAAGTTATTACACACACTTATAATGAATTAATTACCGGCAAGAATTTGTCATCCCATACAACTTGGTCGACAACGCCCACATGTTTAAAGCGAATAATACCTTGCTTATCGAGTATGTAGGTTTCAGGCGCACCAAAGACACCTAAATCAATCCCTAACCTACCGTCTTTATCAACAATATTCCACTGATAGGGATTACCGAGTTTTTCTAGCCACTGCCTTGCTGCAGGGCTATCGTCTTTGTAATTGAGGCCAACGATTCGAACGCCCTCTTCTTTTAATTTATTTAAAAAAGGGTGCTCAACGCGACAGGAGACGCACCACGTTGCCCAAATATTTACCAACGTATACTCGCCTAACAATTCGAGTTTAGTTGTCAGCCGTGCCTCATCTTGAAGTCTTGGCAGTGAAAATTCAGGAAAGTCCTTATCAATCAAGGCCGAGGGCATCGCTTGAGGGTCTATAGACAATCCTCGCCAGAAAAAACCAGCTAGTAAAATAAAAATCATTAGCGGTATAAATAATTTAAGGCGACTCATATCATTTTTCTCTTCAGCCAATGCTTGTTAAAAACAGCTGTCTAAAACCTGTAGCTGAAATTCTATAGATTACGTTTGAGATCGAATTACAACGGGGCTTAACACTGCGACTTTATTCGATGGCAACCGCGTTAACATCAACCCTAGTAGCTAGCTTTTTACCAACTTTTTTCTTAAGGCGGTAACGCTTGTCGCTAACCGCGATAAAACCGCCTAAGGCCATCATAAATGCGCCTATCCAAATCCAATTGACAAAAGGCTTATCGTGAATCCGAATTGCCCAAGCATCAGTACCCGCTGCAGTTTTTCCTAAAAATTCACCGAGTGCTACATAACGATCGCCCCAAAAGTTTGAGTCGATAGCGGCCTCTGTGAGGATATCGTTGGTTGAAAAGTAACGGCGTTTCTCCGGTTTTAAATCGCTGATTTTTTTACCGTTGGAGAAAATTTCTATACGGCCGCGTTCAGCTGAGTAGTTTGGTCCCTGTACAGTTCGAACGTCGACAAAATGGTACTCATAGCGACCTAGCTGCAGGCGCTCGCCAGTCTCCATGCGTAAATCGCGCTGGTCGCTGTAAATGGTATTTAAACAAGTACCTAACACCATAACAGCAATGCCAAAGTGAGCGCAAACCATGCCATAGTAACTTCGTGGAAACTTGCTCAAACCCTGCAATAAACTATTTGATTTACCTGCCTTCGTCGCCATATCGAAAGCTGTCACATAGATTATCCAGCTAGCCACAAATACAGTGATGGCCGCTGAAAAACTATAGCTTTCGTCATTGAGACCACCATATATAGCGGGGAAGCCGATAGCTGTCACCAAACTTAATGTTAATGGATGTTTCAGCGCTTGCCACAATCTGCTTAAATTGGTTTTCTTCCAGAGCGACAAGGGGCCAACAGCCATAAACAAACAAAGTATTCCCATAAACGGGACAAAAAAGAAATTAAAGTAAGGCGGGCCAACCGATAACTTGCCCAGTCCCAATGCATCGGCAAATAGCGGGTAAAGGGTGCCTAGGAGCACAGTGAACATCATGACCACTAAGAAAATGTTATTAACCAGCAAGAATGTCTCTCTGGAAAGCCACTGAAAAATTGTCACGCTTTTAACAACCGGCGCGCGAAATGCGTAAAGCGTTAGCGAACCGCCAACAACGGCCAATAAGAACAACAATATAAAGAAACCACGTTCAGGATCGCTGGCAAAAGCATGCACTGAGTTGAGCACACCTGAACGCACTAAAAAAGTTCCTAGCAGACTTAAGGAAAAAGCAAATATGGCCAGCAGTATGGTCCAACTCTTGAACACACCACGTTTTTCGGTCACAGCCAATGAGTGGATTAATGCCGTACTTACCAACCACGGCATTAGCGATGCATTTTCTACAGGATCCCAAAACCACCAGCCACCCCAACCGAGTTCGTAGTAGGCCCACCAGCTTCCAAGCGCAATACCGGCGGTTAAAAAAGCCCAAGCAACTGTGGTCCATGGACGAGACCAACGGGCCCATGCGCTATCGAGCCGGCCAGAAATTAGTGCCGCAATGGCAAAGGCAAAGGCGACTGAAAGACCTACATAACCCATATACAACAGCGGTGGATGAAAAATTAGCCCAACATCTTGCAGTAACGGATTGAGATCCGCGCCGTCGGTGGGAGAGAGTGGTAATAAACGATCAAAGGGATTGGATGTGAATAACATAAACGAGACAAAGCCAACGCCGACCATACCCATCACGGCCAAGACCAGTGCGACCATATCGAGAGGCAACTGACGACTAAACAAACTCACAGCGAATGCCCAACCCGCTAGAATAAGTGCCCACAGCAATAAGGAACCTTCGTGCCCGCCCCATACTGCACTTATTTTGTAATACTCAGGCAGCAAACTATTAGAGTGATTAGCGACATATTTAACGGTGAAGTCATCTTGAACAAATGCCCAGGTTAGACATAAGAAACTCAAGAAGATAAAGACAAAACCCCCTGTTGCAAGGGAGCGACTGGAAGCCATCAACAAAGTGCTCTTGCTGTAGGTCCCGTAAATTGGCACCACCGACAAGAGGCCGAAAAGAATGAAGGCAATAATTAATGCAACATGGCCGAGTTCTGGAATCATA
>JBLIME010000098.1:0-9668 GCA_047638515.1 Pseudohongiellaceae bacterium | reverse complement strand
GCTGCTGTGCTGGGATCATCTTGCCTTCTGGAGTCGTCTCGGGCTTTCCTCCAGTTGGGATGCCGAGCATGCCTGGGATACTGGGGCCAAGAATATCGGCATCTATTATCCCGACGCGCCCCCCAAGTTGTTGCAGAGCGAGTCCTAGGTTAACACTTACTGTAGATTTTCCAACGCCACCTTTGCCGCTGCCAACGGCGATAATGTGACGGATCCCCGGCAGTTTCTCGGCGCTAGTTGCTGGCTGGGATGATGTGCTCGGTGCTTGAGGTTGATGCTTATTAGTCGTCAGCATGGCAATGTTCCTTATATCTTCAGTTAATTGGGTGAATGATTGTGAGCTCTGACCCAGAATAAATAATGGGCCCGAGTACCTTCGCTCACCAACTAGTATTTCAGAAGTCGTTGCATACAAGGTTCAATAGGTCGGCATTGTGCTGTCAACCTGCTGAGCCCAAGCATGAACGCCACCTGTTAGATTGCTGATTTGGATAAAACCATATTCTTCTAAAAATAATGCAACCCGCATGCTGCGTACACCGTGGTGACAGATGCAGATAATTGGTTGCTCCTTATCCAGTTCGAAAAGCTTGTCGGGGATGTTATTCATCGGTATCGTCAAGGCACCTTCAATATGGCAGGTCTGAAATTCCCACGGCTCACGTACATCGAGTAGCATGGGCTGGAAGCGATCCGCCTTATCGAGCCATTCAGCAAGTTCCGGTGGTGTCACGTTTTGCATCCTGTCGTACCTCTGGGGGATAAAGAAAGAAAAATCTGCCTGTCGGCGTTGCATCGATCCAACAGACTGCTTCATCCAGATTGGCCTGAGACTCGCCGTCTGTGGTCGATGTTACTGAGAGTCTGGCGCTATTGGGGCGCACTCCAAAACGGGATAAAAATCAGTCCCCATGCTGTTCGGTAAATATAGCCATTTTAGACTTCAACCATGTCAAAATCTTCTTTGCCCGCGCCGCATTCTGGGCACATCCAGTCCGATGGCACGTCTTCCCAGCGAGTGCCGGGAGCTATCTCTTCATCGGGTAGACCGGCAGCTTCGTCATATACCCATCCGCAGAGAAGACACATCCACGACCTCCATTGGGTTGCCGCATTTCCGGCTTCTTCCTGGGTCATGATGATGACATCCCTTGCATGCAGCCGCCGGGCATCTCGTCGGGCAAGGCGTTGTAGATAGGCTGGTGCCTGTCGATACGGTGTAACTCGTTGAACTTAGCATCGATTACTTGGATTTTAAAAGGCCCAGCACCGACTTTGGCACCAGCGTGGCTGATGTGAAGATGGTTCTCGTCCTCAATCATGGCCTCGGGAAATACCTGTCGAAAGCGTTCCAATAATTTATATTGCATGGGTTTCATAGCCTTTTTTCCTGTATAATTGCTTCGGTATATTGGGCAGCCAGACTTGAAGATTGACTACACATTCATATCAACATCGGATTGTGAGTTACATCGTTAAAATAGGCAAAATGCGAATTCAATGCTTTGGGTGCCGTCTTCTTGCTTATGTTAAATAGTACCAATGCCTCTCAATATAAGTTGATAAGCGTTGAGTTTGATCACTTACGGGGGGTAAGTTCTAAAATACCTTTTAATAGTGCAATCTCAACTCCGTGTATTTAAAGACACATCAACAGAGATGAAATTTTGGGACCCCCCCGCTAAATTTTAAAATAGCTAATTCTCTATCCGTAACCTCAAGCAGTGACACTTCACCACCGTGAGCGGCCAATGAAGGACTAATATCATCGTAAAGAATGTAATTAATCCGCTCCTTAAGTGGACTACGGTCATCGATATAAGGTGTTTCGACTTAAGCGCTTTAACGGCTACTTGCGCACCCATGTTGTTTTTAGAATAATCTACCAAAGCACCTTCTAAAAAAGGTATGCTTTTCATTGTACTAAAGAATTGAATTCTAATTTAATGCCGCATTAAAACCGCTGCCTTATCAATATAGTTGCTATACCATACTATATTTAAAGAAACATAGTATGGTAACGAAACTATAGTCTTGTCAAGATAAGTTTTAACCGCTACTATTTAACCATAACAAAGGAGTTAACAATGAACGGTAGTGTGATCGCAGAATTGGTCTTCCATTTGGGGCGTATAGCAACTGGCGATGGGCTCGTGGAGGGTCTGACTGCAGCTCAATGGGCCGCTCTTAGATACTTTGATCAAGCCAACCGCTTTTCGCGCACGCCTTCTGCCTTCGCCGCTTTTCACGCCACGACTCGGGGAACAGCCTCACAGACCATCAAAAGCCTTGAAGCCCAGGGCTATCTCACACGGATTCGCTCAGAGAACGACAAACGTAGCGTCCGGCTCGTTTTGACTGATAAAGCCAAGGGTATTCTCGCGAACGACCCTTTAGAGTCTCTTTCTCGTGCTGCGGATTCTTTACCACCTAGTATCCAAAGCCACTTTGCCGACGCCTTACAGCGAATGCTTAGTCAAGTGTCCCAAGAACGTGGTAAGCCGCGCTTCGGTACCTGCACATCTTGTCAACATCTGGAGCACAACGGCTGCAGTCGCCAAGAGCAAGCGACCTATGCCTGTGGGTTCACGAGCGAGCCCCTGCTTCGAGAAGAGCTCGATGGGGTCTGCATCAACTTCGTCCACGATAAGCCTGTGAGAATGAAAAGTCCTGTTACCTGATCGAGGTGAGATGAGTTTCACACCATGATTCATAAAGCATAATCAAATCTTGAATTAGTTTCCCAATTATAAATGTGTACTTTTTTGCGGATATGATGGTTGGCCGTATTAATTTCTTTGTATAAAACTTTAAATCATCTATTCCCTTGCAAAAGCCTCACTTCCACGTCAGTTTCAACAGCTTTTCCCCGGTGGTGCGTTTGTGGGGTCTCATATTTTTAAGGTTGGCGTTGTTCTGTTAGATATTCGCATTGTCTATGGAGATCTAGTGTTGCTGGGTTGGAAAACGGCGACATTATTGTTGGCGTTCGAAAGTACTATTTTTGATGGGTGTGGTGCTGGCAAAGCTGTTGGGCCTGCAAAACACCTTGGCGTGTTAACGAGAGGACCTGTGCGAACTTGGGGCGCCTCAGAGGCCATTGCTATCGCGGCGGTATTGCAAAATAGTAGACACAATGCGCGAGATACTCCAGTGACGATTACTGTTGTCATCAGTTTGTCGACCATCGCTATGGTGTTATATCCTGTCTTTGTAGATCTGTTAAGTTTAGACGTGGCCAGTACTCGTGTTTTCCTTGGGAGCACTATTCACGAAGTCCCTCAGTTTGTGGTTGTAGGCTATTTGGTATCAATGCAAGCTGGCGATTTAGCCACACTAACAAAGTTAGTTCGAGTCGCATTTTTAATGCCGGTGCTGCTGAATATAATATTAGTGGTTAGAATGGAGCTTACATTGGTTTCGTCTTCAAACTCTTAATCAAAGCCTACGGGGTTCCCTTATCATTAACCGCTTTTGTGGTATTAATGATCATCATTAGTGCCTGTTTTTTTTGAACCACTAATATTCTTGAGGCTGTTAATGGCACAAAGTGACGCAAGGTGTGATTTAGATTATTTGTCGGTATTGATGTGGAGCAGTCGCTAGTTAACATTTTACTGAATTTGTGGACACTGACCTTAATCAGACGTTTTCATATTTCAAATATGATCACTCAATAGCAGGAACAAAAGAGCTATCTTGCCCAGCAAACCGGGTATCGTTCATTTAACGAATTAGTAATTGCGCTTGCTCCGTATTTTAGTAGATGGGTATAGGTCATTACCGTATTCAAATCTTGGTGGCCCATTAATTCTTGATTTGAATGTATATCTGTCTCAGCTTAAAGTATGTGCGTTGCCAATAAATGCCGCAAAGATGGCACTTACCACCTACTTGCTGGATTTTAGTATAATCGTCAGTTTTCGGGTTAGTATTGTTTATAAACACCATCGTTCTTCTCCCGATATTATGCAATACACCGTTTGAGTATATTATCGCTTCAATTCAAGTACTCGCAACATAGAGCGTCTACTCACACAAACAGTAATGGCTGTTATTTACGCAGCTGTTCGTCAGTGGCTGAACAAGTTCGATCATTTATTCGCTAAAATTTAAGACGAAACACAGAGGCTATGGCGTCACCCTACATATCGATGACGTGTTTATTACAAAAAATGCAAAGCATTATTCCTTGTGGCGAGCGTGGATCAAGACGATGATGTGGTTGATGTTTTTGCAAACTAAACGTGATAGAAAAGCAGAAAAGTGTTTCTTTAAATGGATACTGAAACGCTATGACAATGACTTAAGACGAATCGCAAAAGACAAGCTAAGTAGTTATCGTGTGGCGTATAGTGAATTGGCTTTTGAGGTGATGCATCCACCAAATAGTTACAGTAACAATAGGGCAGAGCAATCACATCGAGCAACACGGGTCAGACGACAAGAAGTGCGAAAATTTAAATCGATAAAATAAGGCAATCGATTTTTATCGCTTTTATGGCAGCTTATCATTTGTTTAATCAATATCGTCATTGGATTAAGTCGCGTTATTGTCGTGGTTTGAGGTTGAGCGCCTTTGTATCTTTGACTCAGGTAGTGAGTGTTTAAATTGAGAAATACGTCGAACTCTGCTGTGTTGAGAAATTAACGGGTCTGTATTACGTGGGTAAATAATGTCTTCTGCTAGTAGAAATACAAGCGCCGCCAAATATTAAACTTGAACGCAAGCTTTGAATGAAGCGAAAAACAACTTTATTTTGCGAACAGAGATCATTATATTGAAGCTAAATGCGGGTAATATTTTTTAAGGCTATCGACTATTGCTACTAAGATACTTATGCCAATACGTAATAGAGTTTAAGCCTAGTTCTTGTTGCTAATCGCGTTTTTTAGATGCTATGTAATGAATGCATGCCCACTTAGCTATAACTAAGCAACTAGCCAGTACTCGATCTGATATTATTGACTTCAGCACCTTAGGAAAAATAGTGCGTCGGGGACATCACCCAGATTCTCCTAAATTACTCGCGCATTATCTAGAATTAGGGCGCTGTTATGCGGCGGATCAATCTAAAAGCTTACAAATAAAAATTTATAGTTCAACTTTAGATATATTGCTAGACACATTGTTAGACACATTGTTAGACACGATATGCGATCACTGTGTTGCCTTGCAGTGGAGTCAATGATGCTTAGATAATTGTTATCGTCCTTTATCAATATTAAAACTGTTATTGACTCGTTATAAAGAAAAAATTCTCTACAACAGCCGTATTATAAGTTAAATACTTTGGGTCATTATTTTATCGATGACTAAATAATATTGTTAAGGTTATATTTTTTACCGATTGTTTTAATCCAATAACAGAGAGAGCTATGTCGAAGACACGAATTGAAAGAGACAGCATGGGTGAGGTGAGAGTCCCTGTAGACGCACTCTATGGTGCGCAAACTCAACGAGCAGTTAACAATTTCGCTATTAGTGAACAACCTATGCCCTCTGTTTTTATCAATGGTCTATTGATATTAAAGCTCACTGCAGCCCGGGCAAATGAAAAGCTAGAATGTCTGTCTACAGCCAAAGCCAACGCGATAGTAAATGCCTGTCAAACATTATTAGTAAGCGATGACTTTATGGATCATTTTCCTGTAGGTGTGTTTCAAACTGGATCGGGAACTAGCTCTAATATGAATGCCAACGAAGTTATTGCGAGGTTAGCGATGCAACAGTCCGGTGTTATTATTGACCCAAATGATGACGTTAACTTTGGACAAAGTAGTAACGATGTTATTCCTAGCACTATACATATAAGCGCCGCGTTGGCATTGAACAATACTTTGATGCCTGCATTAGACCATCTGCTAAACGTATTAAAAGAAAAAGCAGGCACGTTGAGTAATTATTGCAAAACTGGACGCACACATTTAATGGATGCAATGCCTATCCGATTCGATCAAGTGATCATGGCTTGGCATAACCAGATAGAAAAAAATCAACAGAACCTGCAAAAGTTACAGCCAAATATTCAAGCCTTGGCCCAAGGCGGAACTGCTGTGGGAACTGGAGTTAATGCCCATCCTGAGTTTGCGGTCACATTTGCAGAAATACTCAGTGAAATAACTGGGCTAAAATTTACACCTGCAGATAACTTCTTTGCCGCTATTGGCTCACAAGATACCGCGGTTGCGTTATCGGGTCAGCTAAAAACTACAGCGGTATCCATGATGAAAATTGCTAATGATTTACGTTGGATGAATTCGGGCCCCTTAGCGGGTTTAGGCGAAATTACATTAGAGGCTCTTCAGCCTGGCTCTTCTATTATGCCGGGTAAGATTAACCCGGTAATACCCGAAGCGGCGGCTATGGTATCGGCTCAGGTGATCGGCAATGATGCAGCCATAACCATTGGGGGCCAGTCCGGTAACTTTGAGTTGAATGTTATGTTACCGATGATTGCTAACAATTTATTACAGAGTATTAGCTTGTTAGCTAATACAGCAATTTCACTAGCCGATAAAGCAATTGTGAGCTTTGTTGTTAACGAAGACAATATTACTTCAGCACTTTATAAAAACCCTATTTTGGTGACGGCACTTAATCCGGTGATTGGTTATTCCAAGGCCGCAGAAATCGCTAAAAAAGCGTATGCAGAAAAGCGATCCGTAGTCGATGTGGCAGAAGAACTTAGTGGACTATCTCGTCAAGAGCTAGAAGTGCTATTGGATCCTAATAAGTTAACGTTTGGTGGGATATAAAGCATAGTAAGGGTTTAGTCAGGCTTAGTTGCTAACGTTTTTAAATGAACAGTATTACTAGTCACCAGATTTGGCGTCAGTTGCTTAAATGCCAGTAGGGATAGTATCTACAGCATAATCAAGACAACTATATTCACCTCTCGCTGTGTTTTCGAACTATTTTTTTAAACAGTTGACGAGGCTGCAAATAATTCTGTGTATCCGTCAGTTTAGATATGGTCTGACAATCTCCACGCTCTATCTAGACACATTTTTTTATAGAACAACAATTTAAAATAAGTATGACGCCATCATTCACCAAAGATTTTAACAAGTGAATCGCACAGTTTGTTATCTTCCAATTCGTCTACTCACTTAAAATTTACGCGATATGAAACCTTCTCCCCCGTATTTTCTTAATTTCAGCTCTGATTTCACCTGTTATTTTTGAATTAACGATATTTTATGCTCAGCTGGCTCATCGGTCGCTATTGTTTTTTTAGCTCGTTCGTTAGATATTCTAATGGGCATTTTTATATCAGGGTATGGTTTATCTGTTTTTAAAAATTCTACTGTCTTATCTCTACCAAGAGCGCTTAACAAGCTCAGGATGACGTTACCGCTTCTAGTAGTTAACGCTTTGGGATTTTCAGGCAATGTCATAAATACCAACGGGACTTCTTGAATTTTAAGATATCGCTGGGTTCTGTTCTCACCCACGTTGTGAAACGCTGCCAAAGCCTTGTTACTCCACGATGGATTTTTTACACTTGTTTCGTAATATGTTGGCTGTTTCCCCAAACAGAATGATTTTGAGTAAACTGATTGCCGTCTTTAACTAGCACTTCAGCATTAGCATCATTTATATCTACCACCCATCATTGAAGAGTCGTGTGATACTTTTCTTCAGTATTAGCGTTTATCCATTCAATATAAAACCTACGTCTTGACCGACACTTTTACCACAGAAGCTCAAGCTACTGTCGATGGTTCATATATTCTGTGTGATAATAGTTGTCGGTCTCTAAACGGTTCGCTAGACCTTAACGGTGTTGCCCCCCCTGATGGTGATAGCTACCCGTAAGCACTAGGGGCGCTAGCTGTATGGGCAGTGGTTGGATTCCAGTTATGCGTGTTCGCTATCGTATTAATCTCGATGGTAATGAACTTAGCCATGCAACTGTTGGTGTTAGTTACTTTGTTTAGCTGCGCCAGCTTGGATCTAGGCGGCTTAACGACGCTGCCGACTCTGTATTTTATGATGGCAATAGTAGTCCCCATAGCTTTTATGCGAACCTAACTCCACGTCGCGCCCTATAAGCTTACAGAAATATGGCCCTAATAGTTAACGCAACAGCGGGTAGAGGGCCAAACGGCTGTATCTGCTTAACGCTTTGACGGTGCGCTGGAATTTTAGAGAGTACTTAATGTTTTAATGGTCAAATCGTTAACACATTGTTATATTTTTCTTCGACAAAATTAAATAAATAAGGATTTTAGATGAGTTTATCGGCAATTATTGGAGGATCTGGTTTCGATACTTTTGAAGAGCTGTCGGTTAGCGACGCTCTGTTTCAAGATACACCTTACGGACCACATTCAGGTCCAATATTGCAGGGTCATGTTAATAATAATGAATGTATATTCTTGCCTCGACACGGTGTCGGCCATCACTATCCCCCACACATCGTCAATTATAGAGCGAATATTTGGATGCTCAAACAGTTAGGCGTCTCCCAAATTATTGCGTTCAACGTGGTCGGTGGTATTAATCGCAGCATGTCACCGGACACTATTGTTATCCCCGAACAAATTATTGATTATACCTCCAATCGCGAGCATACCTTTTACGATGGCAATCAGAACAAATTATTAGAGCAAGGTCTACCCTCGGTTGAACATATAGACTTTACATGCCCTTACGCGCCAGAACTGCGCAAAAAGCTCATTCGCTTTTTCTATGAGCACGAAATTGATTTCGTTGGACATGGTGTTTATGGCTGTACCCAAGGCCCGAGGCTCGAATCAGCAGCTGAGGTTGAGCGACTTAGACGCGATGGCTGTGACATCGTCGGTATGACGGGGATGCCGGAAGCGGCTTTAGCCAGAGAGCTTGGAATAGATTACGTATCCGTGGCTATTGTTGTCAATTGGGCTGCCGGAGTGTCTGAAGAAATGCTTTCGATGATTGAAATAATGAACACGGTTAAAAAGAATATGAAGAGTATCAAGACCCAGCTGCCTAACCTACTGAAATTCCTATGACAGCTATGAGTCGAGTGGGGGTGTCAGTGCTCGATGTCGTTGATATATACCAATGTAGATATCTATCCAGCACATAATTGATTAAATGCGTGAGCAGTCAATAATGACAAGCTAGGAAGTAGACGTTAAGTTGATAGAGGGATAGAGGGATGGATGGATGCATCAGCACCTAACTACTTGACGGTTAGTTGGCGTCCGATGGCTAATAACTATCCTCGACGTGTGTTCAGTAAAGCAATTATCCATGTAAGGCTCGGAATTGTTTTTACGTGAGTGCTCAAAACTGCGAACAGAGTCATCATCAAAGCAGCTTCTTAGCCGTTGTAATGACAGCAGGTGAAAACGACTGATAAAAAGTATAACAATATACTCTGCAGAGAACTTGTCATAAAGTGACGAGGGTTGCGACAGTTTAGTCGTCAATGCCTAGGTCACCGTTTCTAGTTCTACATGAGGATGGGTTGCTAAGTCACTAGTCCTTCTGATCCTTTGATATTCTAGTCGCTTTCGCATGAGCTCGTTAGTTACTAGCGAGCTCATCGGCTTTTGTGAGCATTTGTGTCAAGTGTCTTCTATTGGCGTCATAAATATTAAAATGCCCATCGCTGGATGATCCACATAATGTAACTCATTACTGCGCATTCTTCTTTTGTTTTGGAGTGTGA
>JBLIME010000097.1:0-9677 GCA_047638515.1 Pseudohongiellaceae bacterium | reverse complement strand
TAAAGACTTGCCGTCAGTTTTTTATTTTTATCTTTGAGTCTTTCAATCTCATCGGTAATATTTAAATCGTTATCGTTACCTATTAACTGCAACTCTTCGATTTTACCTTCGAGTTCCGCAATGGGTTGCTCAAAATCGAGGTAATTTGGGTTCATAAGGACCTTGCCTATCTGCTAATTGGTTTATCAATGTGATTTTCGATTGATGTACAAGATACGCTAATAGTCAGCATTCGTCGAGAAAAAATCCTCTGGACACTATCTAGAATCGTGAGCTCGAGATCAAAACTAATCTCTGCTAGTCGATCGGTTCAGTTCTATAAATCGCCTACTTTACCCAACTACCAAACGACTAGATAATAGAAGCTACCCTGAGCTTTGCGGCTGCGAGCCTGCATTATTTGGTACATCCATTTACGCCGTCGCCCTAAAAGTCAGCATTCTAAATGCAAATCCATAAAACCCTTGTTCACACAAAGTGTCGTCAGCATTTTGACTGTCGTCTCAACAATGGCTGCTTTGGTATTAATCTTGATAAAGCTACTGTTCGTCGTTCCACTATAGAAATTAGACAACATCCATAGTTTTTAAAAATAGTGTGACAACATTTTGTGTATGCTTGCCGAGTACATCTATAATCATTTTGCTCGCATGGCTCAATTGAAGTCATAAAAAATAACGTGTGGAGATCAATCCGTGATGCAGGCACCAACAGAGTTTTTAATCGGAGGCAATAACGATTGCCAAGTGATGCAAAATGTCAAAATGTCTAATCGCCATGGTTTAATTACTGGCGCTGTCGGTACGGGTAAAACGATTACTTTACAAACACTTGCAGAGAGTTTTTCTAAAATTGGCGTGCCTGTATTTTTAACCGACATGAAAGGTGATGTATCCGGTCTGGCACAAACTGCCGAACCTCACCCTAATATTGATGAGCGAAGAGAGACCATCAATATCGACGATTATCAGGCACGGTCTTTTCCCACAGTTTTTTGGGATTGTTATGCTGAGAAGGGTCACCCCTTTTGCACAAGTGTGAGTGAGTTTGGCCCCCTGTTTTTATCAAGCCTACTCGACCTTAACGCTACACAAACAGCCGCTTTACATAGCTGTTTTGCGGTGGCTGACGTAAACGGTTGGCTATTACTTGATCTCAAAGACCTTCGCTTGATGTTGATTTGGACTGAAGAGAACATGGACACCCTTAAATCTAGATATGGCAACATCTCCAAATCAGACCTTGGTGCAATTCAACAGGAACTTATTCTACTCGATGAACAAAGTGCTAAGTTATTTTTAGGAGGGCCGCGTGTTGCCCTAAAAGACTTAATTCATAACGATTTGTACGGTAACGGTATTGTTAATATATTTGATGCCTCTAAAATCGTTCAACAATCACCCAAACTTTATGCGGCTCTTTTATTGTGGCTATTGTCAGAATTATTTGAAAATCTGCCCGAAGTCAACGATTTAAAAAAACCAAAATTTGTACTGCTTTTTGATGAAGCCCTTCTGCTTTTTGACGGCGCCTCTAAAGAACTCATCGACAAGATCGAGCAAGTCGTGAGGTTGATTCGTCCAAAAGGTGTTGGTATCTATTTTGTTGCTCAAAGCCCGCTCGATATCCCTAAACAAATACGGGATCAACTAGATTTAAAAATTCAACATGCTGTGCCTGCATATCGATCAAAGGATAACAGCACAGAGAAAATTATTGCCCAGACATTTTCAAAAATTATCAATATAGACATTGAGAGATCTATTACAGAGCTCAGTATTGGCGAGGCCCTAGTGTCTGTTTTAAATATTGACGGACAAGTTACTCCCGTCGAGCGCGTTTTAATTCGACCACCAGAATCTCACATCGGCGAGATCACCGACAAGGAGCGTGCCGAATATTTAAAGTGCTCACCTTATAATGGTCGCTATGATCCAGACCTTGACCGAGAACCTGCCTATGAAATATTAAGAGAACGTGCAGCAACGAATCAGTTAGCTGATCAAGGTACAACCCACGAAACAACGCAACAACGATTAGCACAGATAAAAGTAAGGCAAGAGGCTAGAAGTCGACAAACAAGTCGAGGCCAAAAAATGCGCAGCTCCAACAGAAACCTTAGACATCCACAGACACAGGGAATTCCTACAGAAAAGACCGCGACTAGTATCGGCTCACAACTTGGGCGCTCGATTATTAGAGGTGTATTGGGGTCTATTTCAAAATGATGGATGTCGAACTGTGCAGTTAGCTAAAAGAGATGTGTCAGGGAGACTAGAGTGAACAGCGGCCGTTATTGAGAAGGTACTTCTTGCTTATCACAGGCTGCGTGATGTACGGGATAATTTAAAGCTCGCTCTGGTCATATTTATTAAAAGCTTACCCGCGCCAACCGGTAACATTACTTTTTATCCCCATGGTGATGACAGAGAAAATGGCCAGGTCAGAATTCTGAGACGCTACCACTGGCAACGTTAATAGCTCCTCTGCAATAGCTTGCATCAGAGTTGAGTCACTTCAGTATTTCAGCGCTAATATTTCAACTCTCTAGTATTTCAAGTCTCTAGTATTTCAAGACAATATTTTTAACACCAAAGGCCTCTTTTAATTGCAGGATAACTTCATCAACGACCAGTATTCGGTAGATCTTTGGTAGTCGCAGTACTACTTTTGCATCTACACGTTGGTAGTGGATTAATAAGTCACAACCTTTAGTATCATCATTGCTAGCAATCACTCCACCACTACTCGGATAATTATTATGTGAACCGCGATCGTAACTTTCGTCTATGTGTAGACGATAAGGCTCGATAATGTGTAATAATTTTTTCTCAAAGTCAGTTCCTAGTGACTGGCTCAACCAATACAGGCTAATGGCACGTAACTGCTGTTGGCGTGCATCGGCCAACGAGACCACGCTGTCCGCCCGCATTTTTATACCACCGCTGTAATCATCTTGACTGACTTGCCCCTCGACAATTAGCAACGCATCTTTAATTAATTTATCTTTGTACTGTGTATAGGTATCAGCAAATACAGCAATCTCTATGCGGCCTGAGCGGTCATCTAGGGTAATAAAACCCATCGTATCTCCACGCTTAGTTCGCATCACTCGCATGGCCACAACTAGGCCTGCTATTTTGCAAGATTTTTTATCCGCCGTTAAGTCGGCAATTCTTGCTGAGGCTAAATATTTTACCTCTTGATCGTATTCATCGATAGGGTGACCCGTTAAATACAAACCGAGCGTGTCGCTCTCACCGTTTAAGCGCTCTTTAATACTCCAGCGTCGAATAGCGTTAAAGGCATTATACACATCATAATTTGCGTCCTCTTTAGATCCAGAACCCGGTAACACATCGCCAAACAGATCGCCCATACCGGCATTTATATTTTTCTGGTTTTGCTCGGCGGTTTTCACCGCCTCACCTAATGCTACCAACAATATTGCGCGAGTTTGGTCAAGATCTAATACCGGTGCTGTCTTTGGCTTATGCGTTTGTGCAGACTCTTTGGGTAAAAACAATTGCGGGCCAATACGATCAAAAGAGCCACTGCGAACTAACGCATCGAGCGCGCGCTTATTAAGTTTACGCGCATCGACACGTGCACAGAAATCAAAAAGATCAGTAAACGGGCCATTTTTACGCGCCTCGAGAATACTATCGACAGGCCCTTCACCTAATCCTTTGATCGCACCCAGGCCATAAATAATATTTTTATCTGCATCGACAGTAAATTGAAACTCACCATTATTAACATCGGGTGGCAACAAACTAAGCTTCATCGACCGACACTCTTCGACAAAGGTGACAACCTTGTCGGTTTTATCCATATCCGATGACATGGTTGCCGCCATAAACTCAGCGGGGTAATGCGTTTTTAGCCAAGCGGTTTGAAATGACACCACTGCATAAGCTGCCGAGTGCGATTTATTAAAACCATAACCGGCAAATTTTTCTACCAAATCAAAAATCTTAATGGCAAGAGTAGCATCGACGCCTTGCGCTGTTGCTCCGCTTTCAAAGAACTCGCGCTGCTTGGCCATCTCTTCTGCATTTTTCTTACCCATTGCTCGACGCAATAGATCTGCGCTACCGAGGGAGTATCCGGCGAGCTCCTGTGCAATCTGCATTACCTGTTCTTGATAGACAATGACACCGTAAGTAGGCTCTAAAATAGGCTTAAGTTTAGCGTGCTGGTATTTTGCATCGGGATAAGCCACCTGAGCGCGACCATGCTTACGATTAATAAAGTCGTCGACCATACCCGACTGTAACGGCCCGGGGCGAAACAGTGCAACGAGTGCTATCATGTCTTCGATATCATCAGGTTGAAGGCGTTTGATGAGATCTTTCATTCCGCGCGATTCAAGTTGAAACACCGCTGTGGTCTCAGCAGTTTTAAGCATCTTGTAAGTACTTGGATCACCCAAATCAATTTGAGTAATATCAACAGGCGCTTTACCTTGTGTGGCACCTGTGTGATTGATCATCTTCACCGCCCAATCAATGATCGTCAGCGTGCGTAGTCCTAGAAAATCGAATTTCACTAAACCTGCCGATTCGACATCGTTTTTATCGTACTGAGTAACAAGACCTTTGCCGGTTTCATCACAAAATAATGGCGAGAAGTCGGTCAGTTTAGTGGGCGCAATAACGACACCACCCGCGTGCTTACCTACGTTACGCGTGATGCCTTCAAGCAACAGCGACATATCCCAAATTTCTTGTCCATCGGCATCGTTGGCTAAAAACTCACGTAAGCCATCTTCCTGGTCAAAAGCTTTTTGTAAGGTAATGCCAACATCCATCGGAATCATTTTGGAGAGCTTATCGGCAAGACCATAAGACTTGCCCTGCACCCGTGCCACATCGCGTACAACCGCTTTCGCCGCCATAGTACCGAAGGTAATAATTTGCGAGACCGCATCACGACCATAGGTTTCAGCGACATAGTTAATAACCTTGTCGCGATTATCCATACAGAAATCGATATCGAAATCAGGCATCGACACCCGCTCAGGATTCAAGAAACGTTCGAACAGCAGATCGTATTCGAGGGGATCAAGATCGGTAATGTCGAGGGAGTAAGCCACCAACGAGCCTGCACCTGAACCACGTCCCGGGCCCACAGGAATATCTTGGTCTTTAGCCCACTTAATAAAATCCATCACAATTAAAAAATAGCCAGGAAAGCCCATCTGCATAATGATATCGAGTTCATAACGCAGACGATCCTCATAGCGCTGTAGGGCAACTGCGTGATCGTCAGTGCCTGCTTGCAAATGCTTATTGGGAAAAATTATCGCTAAACGTTTGTATAGGCCCTCGTAGGACACTTTTTGAAAGAAGGCGTTAGTTTGCAACATAACCCTATATTCATCGGTGCCAGTTCTGTCATTATCACCCTCCCACTGCACAGCCATGGCCGTTTTCGCGAAATTTTCTAAGGTCTCGTAAGAGATCGTTTGGGCAAAAAATGGATCTTGCGTAATATTTTTAGGAATGGGGAAATCGGGTAGGTAGTATTTACCCAACTCGATATCGACATTACAACGTTTAGCGATCTCAACGGTATTGGCTAAGGCCTCGGGTATATCGCTAAAAAGTTCTGCCATTTCAGCGCCACTGCGCAGATATTGTTGCTCGGAGTAGCGACGTTCACGACGGGGATCGTCGAGGGTTCTTCCTTCACCAATGCAGACTCGTGCCTCGTGAGCCTCGAACTCTCCAGCATTTAAAAAACAAACTTCGTTAGTGGCGACCACGGGTATTTGTTGTGCCTCGGACAGCTCTACAGCAGCATGCAGGTAGCGCTCCTCGTCGTGCCTACCCGTGCGCTGTAACTCGATATAAAATCGATTGGGGAAGTCTTGCTGCCATTTGGCAAGTAAGGCACATGCCTCGCTTTGACGACCGCCTATAAGCGCCTGACCGATGTCGCCTTTACGGCCACCGGACAACACAATCACACCCTCACCGTGCTCGCGAATCCAGTCGCGACGAACATAGGGCACCCCGTGGTATTGGCCTTCTTGAAAGCCACGTGAGATTAAGCGAATAATATTTAAATAACCCGCATGATTCATGGCCAGCAGGCAAATAGTCGATTGCTTAGCGTCCTCTAGCTGTTCGCGAATCCACAGATCGACGCCAATAATGGGCTTAACCCCACTCGCTTGTGCAGCCTTATACAGCTTAATCAAACCGTAAAAGTTACACTGATCGGTAACACCCACCGCCGGCATACCCATATCGGCGACAGCTGCAATCAATTTTTTTACACGCACGGTACTATCGATAAGCGAGTATTCAGTATGTAGACGCAGATGAACAAAGTCGGTAGGCATAATATGGGTTATTCAGCTTTTAGGTGTTGTGTTTAGATTGTAATTTAAGGTGTTTGAGTAAGGCGTTAAACTTGTATTTACGTTGGCGTATTCTAGCGAGTAGCGAACGAGATTAACAGACCGCTATCTCATATAAAATGATGCTGGGCCAATATTCCAACTGTGTTCAAATTATATTCGAGCTATCTTTGGCTGCTTAAACTGACTGGATGATATCAGGCTGGCAGGTGCCGAAATTTTACGTCTGCGATCATCAAAGCTTAGTGACTAGACTTCTCACAAGTTTAAGGGACACGCCCCTGCCTCGTTGCTCCGGAAGCCCACTTTTGAGTGATTATTGCGCTATTTTTGCGCTACAAAACCGAGGCTCAAGCGCTGCCCGCCCGGTTTTGTTTAAGCTATCGTACAAAAGTGCTTGTTGGGTGATTCACCATTAGACATGATGCAGAGGGGGATGTCTGGGTTAAATCGGCTTATTTCGTCATAATCTACTAAGGGCCGATGTAATTTGCCTACCCAGCAGATAGAATAAACGCGTAGTTTCGATCCATTCATTTACACACTTTAATTAGGATTCAGTATGTCCAGCAGCAAGTTTACAACTAACGAATATTTCGACGGCAAAGTCGTCTCAGTTGCATTTCAGACCGCAACACTCCCTGCAACTGTAGGCGTAATGGCAATTGGTGAGTACGAATTTGGCACCAGCCATTACGAAACAATGAGTGTCACTAATGGTGCTCTGACCGTATTGTTACCCGATAGTCACGAGTGGCATACTTTTAATACCGGTGAACATTTTGAGGTAGAAGCCAATCAGAAGTTTCAAGTGAAGGTAGAAGTCGAGACGGCTTACCTGTGCGTGTATGGAAAATAGCCAGGCATTTTATTCCCATCCGTGGGATTAATAAAACTACTCATCACTTAATGAAGGCGTTCTAGTGACCAAATTACCTAGGCGCTGTTAACTCGTAAACTGTTCAACTACTTAAATATCAAACAAAAAATTATAAATAGTTCGCCTTGAAATCTAACATCCGCTGCAGTGGCTTCATAGCTTTAATACCTAAGGCAGGATCAATGTAGACCTCGTCGCCACCGTCTTCGAGCGCATGGATAATCCGCTCTAAGTTATTCATTGCCATCCATGGGCAATTGGCACAACTTCGACAAGTAGCACCGCTGCCGGCAGTAGGGGCAATAAGAAAGTCTTTGTGTGGCGTCAGCTGCTTCATTTTATAAAAAATGCCCTCGTCGGTTGCCACAATAAACTGTGGATTGGACAAGGTGTTTGAAGCTTGAATGAGTTGTGAGGTAGAACCAACAGCGTCGGCAATAGCGATGACTGCGGCCGGCGACTCCGGATGCACTAATACAGCTGCATCGGGGTATACCGCTTTAAGGTCTTCAATACCCTTAACTTTAAATTCTTCATGCACAATACAGGCGCCGTCCCACAGCAACATATCAGCACCGGTCTGATGTTGGATATAAGCACCAAGGTGTTTATCCGGCGCCCAGATAACCTTTTTACCCTCGGCATCTAGGTGATCGACAACATCGAGAGCAATACTGGAGGTAACCACCCAGTCGGCGCGTGCTTTAACCGCTGCCGAAGTATTGGCATAAACCACAACCTCGCGATCGGGATGAGCATCGCAAAATGCCGAGAATTCATCGATAGGACAACCCAAATCTAACGAACAAGTTGCCGCAAGTGTCGGCATTAACACACGTTTCTGCGGCGTTAAAATTTTAGCGGTCTCGCCCATAAACTTCACCCCTGCGACGATTAAAGTCTGTGCTGAGCTGGATTTTCCAAAACGCGCCATCTCTAAAGAATCGGACACAAGACCACCTGTCGCCTCAGCCAAGGCCTGAATGGTCGGATCTGTGTAGTAATGTGCCACCAGCACTGCGTCTTCTTGCCGCAGAAGAACCCTAATGCGAGCCGACAACTCAGCTGTCTGTGCGGGCGTATAGGTTTGCTTTACGGCACCTACCAAGTGGGCTTTAACCAACTCTCGGGTTTTATCCATTACTCGCGGAGCTTGCTCTAAAACGGTCTTTGTCATAAATGGTGCCTTCATTACTGGGTCATAACTTATAAATAACTCTAACGCCCAGCACATAAATCGGCCAAGCATTCTATCAGGGAGTGTTTGTTGTGGGAATAGCTTCGGTTCAGCACTCTAATAGCGGCTTTAGTAAGGAGCCTTAGCTTAAAAACCTAGTTTAGGGATCTGGCTTGGAGCCTATTTTAATCTCTTTTTGCACTAGCAGTATTCATATAATTATTTATACGAGCCAATGGTTACAACTATCCTTTGTGGCTGTGCATTAAAACTGCTTATGGGAACTATTTGGTGGTCTTACTTTTGCCACTGGATCAGTATGCTTGTGTTGGCAGCCATTTCTAGGGCATCGAGCCAGTTCTCCATAAAGCGAGGTTAACCAACCCCGTTAAGTCCTTTACATTAATCGACGCCTACAAAAAAGCCGCTATAACAGCAGCTACAAAGCAGAATCAGATCTACAGCTTTAAATGCGTAAGCTTAAATTACTCTACACAAACAGATACCTGTTGGTGCATAAGAATGAGCTTTAGAATTTGTAGTTAGCTTGAATCGCAACCGTGTGAACATTAGGTTCAATGTTAGCTTTTGTTGAGCCCACCGTAGAACCGTTTGCAGTGGTTGTTTGATCAATGGGACCATCGGCAAAGCTGATATAACGATAGGCAAAATCTAGTGCTAACTTAGACGACATATTGTAAGTACCACCAAAACTAATTGCCGTTCTATCGGAATCTACCGTTCGCACCGAGCGGGTGCTATCGGGAACTGGGGTCTCGGTAAACGAAAGACCTGTTCTCCATCCCCACTGCTGGTTAATACGAGCGTCAAGACCCACTGAGTAGGTATAAGAATCTTTCCATTGAATGGGTGTTACAGCGTCGCTTGCGGTTAAAGGATTACCGAGAGTAGCATTGGGAAATTGAATACGAATTTCTTCAAAGACACTCCATTGAGTCCAGCGGACACCCGCTGTAAAAAAGTAATGGTTCTTAAGGGGCTTGTAATATCCTAGGTAAGCAGTTGCGGGTGATTCAAAATCTGCCGTTGCATCATAATTACCTGCTAGTGCTGACGCTGCTACAACTGCTGCAGGAATTTCAAAAGTAGCATCTCCTTTGACAGTATGCTCTATGCCTGAACGATAACTTAACCCTATTCGAGAATCGTCAGCTAAGTTAAGAGTGATCCCTAAATTATAACCAATTTCAATGCTGTCACCTACAACCTCAAAATCACCTTCACCGTCA
>JBLIME010000096.1:0-9766 GCA_047638515.1 Pseudohongiellaceae bacterium | reverse complement strand
AACCTTGTGCGCTAACTCACTTGACGAGTTGTACACCGCTTTAAATGAGACGCTATTAGCACTCTATGGCGATCGCTATCTGCCATATGGAGGCTGATTCACCTTAATGATTTAAAATAGTTTTTCAAACAACTTCTCGAGCGCCTTCTGTTTTAGTTGTTGTTCCCAACCTTTTTCACTCGCTTCACCATTATTGCCGTTGACCGAGTTACCTTGTTTGACTAGGCCCAACTTTTGTGCAGATTTAAGGCGTAGCTCCTCTTTTTTAATGGCTAGCTCGCGCTTAATATTTTCGTTTAATAAAGCCCTAAAGTCTATTTGATATTGTGGTGTGCTTAAGTCGCCATAGAAACGCACGGGAATAGTTAAGCCTTTTAAATCGGCACGATTTTTCCCGCCCTGCCCTTCATTTGTGTTGACAATAATGACAGAGGTTGCATAGTCAATAGTCTGTGAACTTAGGTTAACTTTACCTTTGCCGCCAATTCTAAATGCGGGGGCTTTTATTTGAAGGTCATTATTAGTAACAACATTATCTTTTAGAATAAGCGTCGCATGCATTTGTGCAAAACTTGTCTTCGACTCCACAGCTGTCTTCTGTTCTACTTTCTTGCCTCTAAAGGAGTCAATGTTATTTTGAACGTCGTCCAATATTTTTTTAATATCAATACCTTTCAGCGCACCATCTACTACAGATACTAGAATAGTGCCTGCATTCGCTTGTTGGCTACCGTTATCGGTAAAGCTTATATCTGTGGTTGCAGTCACTTTGCCCGCAATTTTTTCAGTCATCTGAGTGTCTCTAAGCAGCGGGCCAGCACTCACATTTCGAAGCGTGTTTTCCATACGCAACGTCGATACAGCGCCCTCGTCAATAAAAGTGATAATAGCGTCCATATTGCCATCGTAAAGGTCTGCCTTTGATTTGATAATTACGGCTTCAGCGTTCGATGTTACATCGACAACGATGTTGGCCAATTTGGCGCCATTAGCTTGTAAGTTAGCGATGCGGAACATGCCATTTGCAAATATATTTTTAAATAGAGATGTTGGAGCAACAAGAGGCAATCTCGCTGCCGCATTGTTGCCATCACTTTTTGAGAGGTTAGCTGCGCCGGTGGAATCATTATTCTTTGGTAGGTAATGATCAATATTTATTTGATTGAGGTCAATGTCAAACATATAGTGAGGGTCGTTAAAATTTACCAGTGACGCATCACCTCTTAAATGGCTGTCGTCCAGAGTGAAATTTATATTGTGTAAGGCGAAACCATGAACACTCCCGTTAAAGTCACTACTAAACTGACTAATCTCAAGCACACTCTCGTCCGTTGCTTTATAGTTACCGTCAAGAAAATTAAGAATTTCTTTAGGTGCAAACGTCTCGCTAACAAGATGTCCTTTAATCAGTGCCTGTGTGTTCCAATCCTTAATAGAAAACTCTCCGCGAGCTTTTAGGCCGAGATTTTTTTCTGCAACCGTAAAGGCAACGATGGGGGTGGCATCACGGTCAGAGGACTTGCCAAAAAAGTCGTTGAGAGGCAGCGTCAAGGCAGCTATTGATAGTTCTGGAGACAGCTTGCCATGACTCGCACCAACCTTAAGCGCTTGGATGTCTAGTTGTTGTGTCGTTTGATGAAAGTTAAGTTGATTAAGGGTCGCGGTCAGTTTTCGTGAAGCTTGCGACTGCTTCGTTTCAATAATATTAATACTAGCTTGTTGTAGCGTGGTCGATAATAGATCGGCGCTGTGGGATATTTGTGTTTGTATACTTATCGCAAAGCTTTCAATATTGCTGCTGTTAATGGCTTTAGTGTTGTTATTAATACTTGCAAGAGCAGATATTTTTACTGGCGTTGGCGTGCGCGATAATAAGTCGCTGGCCTCTATATTTATTTGATCGAGGCGGTATTGCACCGCGGCCACTTGATCTTCAATAACTAGTCCACCGTTAATGATTGAGATACCACTAGCGGCAATACCGGCAAGGGCCGAGACGTTGTTACTTGCCGATGAATTCGATGTGCCTGTTGAGTTCGTAGTTATTGATGAGTTGCTAGATAAGTCGTTCGAAGGCTTCTCGCTACTGCTAGCCGATAAGCTGGTGGAGCCAGCCTTTGCCGCTATAAAATAAATCTGGGGCTGATTTAATTCTATTTGACTGAGTTCAAATTTGCCTTGTAATAATGGTAATAGCTCGACGCCAATCTTTGCGCTTGTGATGTGTAATAGTGGCCTGTTGACTGGTGTGAGTTTCGAAGTGATCCCGGTGGGTTGTGACAGGCTAATAACACCCGTGTGCAGGCTTAACCGAGGAAATAGTGCGAATTTAACATCGCCAGTTATGATTAACGTTTGACCCGTATACTGCTCAACTTGTTGTGTTATCTGTCGTTTAATGGCGTCTGTGTTGACGAGCTTAGGCAGGAGTAATATTGTCATGATGATCAATGTAACAATCAGGCCTATGATAATACAGATGGTTTTTATTGTTTTGCTCATAAAGAATCAAACTCTTGAGAATTGTCAGTTTAGATTGGACTTGCTAATAGACATAATAAAAGCAAAGGAGTTCGCGGTCGATGCTGTGGCGTCAGTTTCGTTAATGTTTTAAACCCTGGCACGAGCATCGATAGATACGTATAATTAGGTGTATATGTAAGAGTATTTTCTGAGCCTCGCTAAGCGGAGCAAATAAGTAGGTGTAAAGTTTAAACACGTGATTAGCCGCAACTCGTACAATTAAGTAGCGGTGGACAAGTATTAAAACATCACCGACAACCAAATCGTTTGCTAGACCGTCAGTCGAATAGTCTGTTAGGTCGTTAACCAAAAAACTAATCATCAGAGTTAATATCGGAGAATAATATGTCTCAAGAGACGTCCCCAGCAACGATGGTAGATCGTATTGCTAATGTTCGTAGAGATACTTTAGAGACAAAAATTCAGGTGACCTTAAACTTAGACGGCACCGGCACTTCAAAATTTAATACCGGCGTGCCATTTTTAGAGCATATGATGGATCAAATTGCACGCCATGGTCTCATTGATTTCGATGTTAGCTGTGAGGGTGATACGCATATTGATGACCACCACAGCGTGGAAGATATCGGCATCACTTTGGGCCAAGCGGTTGCTAAAGCAGTGGGAGACAAAAAAGGTATTCGTCGCTACGGACACGCCTACGTGCCGCTAGATGAAGCCTTGTCGCGGGTTGTAATCGATTTTTCGGGCCGCCCAGCACTGCTGATGAAAGTTCCTTTTACCCAAAAGCGCGTCGGCAACTTTGATACCGAGTTATTTTGGGAATTCTTTCAAGGCTTTGTTAATCACGCACAAGTTACCTTACATATTGATTGCCTTAAAGGTTCAAACGCACACCACCAGGCCGAGACCGTATTTAAAGCCTTCGGCCGGGCCTTGCGTATGGCTCTCGAGTTAGACCCTCGAATGGCAGGTGTTATGCCGTCAACCAAAGGTTGTCTATAACGTTTAGTCGCCTTATCGCTTTAATTCATCACATAGATTGAGACAATTCATGGGCGCAAGTTCAGTCGTTATAATTGATTACGGAATGGGTAATCTTCACTCAGTCTCGAGCGCGCTCGCACATGTGTCACCCAAGTCGCAGGTGCTCATTTCCGCAGATCCAAAAGCAATACTCGATGCCGATAAGGTTGTGTTTCCGGGCGTGGGCGCAATTCGTGACTGTATGGCAGAAATTCGTCGCTTAGGTTTTGATACGCTAGTGCCCGAGATTGTCGCTCAAGGTAAACCTGTGCTTGGAATTTGTGTGGGTATGCAGGCTCTACTCGAGAGTAGTGAGGAAAACGGTGGGGTCGAAGGTATTGGTTTGTTGCCAGGGCGTGTGCGTTTTTTTGGAGAAAATCTTTGTGATGCTGATGAACAAAGGCTCAAGGTTCCGCACATGGGTTGGAATAATGTCAGACAGTTAATTGATCATCCGCTATGGCACGGTATCGAGAACAATAGTCGGTTTTATTTTGTGCACAGTTATTATGCCGAGGCCGTTAGCAAGGGGGCAGCTATAGACGCTAGCCAAACTGCTCAATACTCAGCCCAGGTGGCAGGCTTGAGCACTTATAGTTTAGGTTTCGCCGCGGCGGTGAGTCACAAGAATTTATTTGCGACTCAGTTCCATCCAGAGAAAAGCCACACTAACGGCATTAAGCTATTGAAAAACTTTGTCGAGTGGAGTGGCGAGCTCTGATTACTTAAACAGCCAGTCGTTTGGCGACGGTATGGGCTGATTTACCATTAATTACTGCATTAAAGAGTATAAAACATCATGTTAATTATCCCGGCAATAGATTTAAAAGATGGGCAATGTGTGCGACTACGCCAAGGCTTGATGGACGATTCTACGGTATTTGGTGATAACCCCATCGATTTTGCAAGGCAGTGGGTTGATCAAGGTTGTCGACGTCTACATCTGGTTGATCTGAATGGCGCCTTTGCTGGCAAGCCAATTAATGGTGACATTGTCGCTGAAATAGCGAAGGTGTTTCCTAAGCTACCGATCCAGATTGGCGGCGGTATCCGCAGTGGCGAAATCGTCGAGCAGTACCTCCAAGCCGGCGTTGAGTATGTCATCATCGGCACTAAGGCCGTTAAAGAGCCAGAGTTTATTACAGAAATGTGCAAGCAATTTGCAGGACATATCATTGTTGGTCTCGATGCAAGAGACGGCCTAGTGGCAACCGATGGTTGGGCAGAAGTGTCGGAAATAAAAGCCACTGATTTAGCTAAGCGCTTCGAAAGCGCTGGGGTAGCGGCGATTGTCTACACCGATATTGCCCGCGATGGCATGATGCAAGGCGTCAATGTTGAAGCAACTACTGCCATGGCGCAAGCATCCTCTATTCCGGTCATTGCCTCTGGCGGCATTACTGATATCAAGGATATTGCCGCACTGAAAGCACAGGCGCATTTAGGAATTGTGGGTGCGATAACTGGTCGCGCGATTTACGAAGGCACGCTCAATGTCAAAGAGGCACAGGCCTTGTGCGATCGTAAGTAAGTGTTGTGTAGGCATGTTAAAAGAAGCTTTTTTTTAATCTGAGGTTTTTTTTATGGGATGCCCAGCTTAAAAAAAATTGCTTGCGAGCGCTCCCACCTATACGAACATATCGATCGACGTTGAGAGATAGCTTAGACGTTAATCGGTGTAAATCTCTTTATCTCGGGTAGCGCTGTAGGCTCAGCGACAAGCGCTACTAGGGGACGTGCAGTGCGTTAAGGCTCTGGTTCCGGAGTTTTAATTGTTCGACGGACGAGATGCAGGCGTCTAAATCCTTAAGAATGCCATTATCGACACCGTATATCCATCCATGAATTGTCAAGTCTGCGCCATTATTCCAAGCTTTTTGTACAATGGAGGAATTGCATACATTAGATACCTGCTCAATGACATTAAGCTCACAGAGTCTATCCATTTTCTCTATCGGCGCTAAGCCTTCAAGTTTGTCCGCATTAAAGCGACCGACATCTTTGATGTGGCGCAGCCAATTGTCAATTAAACCATGATCCTCGAGCTCCATTGCGGCTTTAATTCCGCCACAGCCATAGTGCCCACAGACGATAATATGTTTTACCTTTAAAATGTCGACGGAATACTGAATAACGGAAAGGCAGTTTAGGTCAGTATGCACAACAACATTAGCGATATTCCTATGCACGAAAACCTCACCGGGTGGTAAATTAACGATTTGGTTGGCGGGTACTCTACTGTCAGAGCAGCCAATCCAAAGGTACTCGGGGGCCTGTTGCTTAGAAAGCTGAGAAAAAAAGTCAGGATTATCTTGTTTGAGTTTATTAGCCCACGCGAGATTATTGTCGAAGAGATGCTTTAGATTATTCAAGGTATTAGTCACTGTTATTATAATTGGTGTAGTTTACACTATTTGTAATCTCTCGATGATGTATCAAACAACCACTTATTGTTAATGCTGCTGCGATTAATAACAAGTGTGGCTGGAATAAAATGGCAATTAACGTAGCACCGACTATATGTCGATTATCACTAGATATGATCTGATTAGACAGCGATAAACGTAAAGTTGTTTCAATAATTAATAATATACAACAAGACGTCAGTAGACAATGAAATGACTAGTCTGGCTTTAGGGTCCTCTCATTGAGATCAATTAAAATAACAAGGTAAAGCTCTGTGTTTAAGTACCCAGCTGATAAGCTCTCCGTTACACTAATATTAATACTCAGTTTTGTAGATTTCAGCCTGTATTTTTTGATAGAAAATACGTGGGTTTTGGGAGGCTTTTGGCTGTTGGTATTGCTACCTAAAGCTGCTATTTGCTCATGGAATCACCACCACCAACATACATTGACCTTTAACAATAGAGGCCTCAACCGAATTCTTGAGTTCTTTTATGCGCTACATACCGGTGTGACAACAAATTTATGGGTGCTGCACCACGTACTTGGGCATCATAAAAATTATCTAAATCAAGCAGACGATGAGAGTAGTTGGCAGCGCGCCAGCGGGAAAACCATGGGTGAGATTGAATATACACTTAACGTTGCGGGTACAGCGTATCTGCGGGGCTATAAAGTCGGCAAAGGTTTCCCTAAACAGCAAAAGAAGTTTTTGATTTATACGTCCATTACATTTGCCATTCTTGCTGCGCTGGTGTGGTACAAACCGATGTCCGCACTTTTTTTGTTTATACTGCCAATGGTCTGTGGCTTGTTGCTAACTGCTTGGACTACGTTCAAGCATCACTCAAATTTAGAGACAGAGAATAAATTTGAAGCGTCGAGAAATAATCTCAATCGTTTTTATAATTTAGTCACTGGTAACTTAGGCTATCATACCGCCCATCACTATAGGCAAGGCGTACATTGGTCGGTATTGCCAGAGTTGCACGAAAAGATTAAGGACAAAATCCCCCCCCATCTGATTTACAATTCTCTTTGGTAGCGTGTATCGCTGATCCTATAGTCGTCGTTCGTTCAAAATTACTAGCGAGCGCTAATTAAAAATATCAACAACTTCGACTGCGGTTAGATCTCTGCTTGCGCCCACGATTAAACTCGGCTCTAGGTCAAGTCTACCTACGGATAGCCGATGTAAACTTAAGACTTTAATTTGAAAATGACCAAACATACGCTTTATTTGGTGATACTTACCCTCCTTTAAAATGACCTCAACCGTATTTTTATCAATGATAACCAAGCTAGCGGGGAGTGTCGTCACCTTCTCAAATGAGAAATAAATACCTGCTGCAAAAGCCGCAGTAACCTCCGGATAAATAGGTTTATCCAGTGTCACGCGATAACGTTTTTTAATATTAGATTCCGGCAGTGACAGTCTTCGCGACCAGCGTCCGTCATTCGTTAGTAAAATCAAACCCGTTGTATTAAAGTCTAGACGCCCAGCAATATGTAAATTAACGGATTTATTGTTTGGTATTAAGTCAATAACTGTTTTGTATGCATTATCTTTCGTGGCACTAACAAAGCCTTTAGGTTTGTGAAGCTTTATATAGCTAGGCCTTTTGGCGTAGATTGTTTGGCCATCCACTGACAAATGCGTGTATTCATCGACACATTGATTCATGCTAATGGCCGGTTGCTGATCGATTAGAATTTTTTTTTGCGCTAACAATAAACGAATAGCTCTGTTACTAAGCTGCATTTTTTTAATTAAAAGTCGGTCGAGACGAAAACGTTTAGAGTGCATGATTGATCTTTATTTTTTTGATTTGAGACATTATCTTACACAAGTTTCAGTCGTCAGTGTGACACTGAGAAATAATGCAGCGAAAGACGTAGCGTCATAAATATTATTAGGTGCTTTATAGTTAAGTAACTTTTTTCTAGCGTCGAGTATGCTTCACTGGCTCTAGAATTTTCTCTAGTGCTTAAATTTAGTTTCATACCTTTTGAAATATATGACTGTACCGCCTATTGTGACTTTGATTCAGTCGGCGTCCCGCGAGCAATAGGGGGCGTGCAGTAATTGTTCGCACTCGGCGGCTTTCTTGACGCAGGTCACCTAGTGCTGGGGTCCTCTAAATAGCTGATTGCTTCGATGCATATGGGCAATCATTATGTTTTGCCCATTCGGCCGGTTAGTGTCCCTCTAGCCTACTTATGACCCTCAATTATAATGATGTCAGCTTTTCGGCCGTCTATACTGCCGACTATCCGATAGAATTTCTGTTTGCGCTTAGTATTGACACCAATTAATAGTCGAACATATTCTGTGCGTTTTATGTACTGAAAATTATCCTAGTTTCGCTGACAGGCCTTATCTGAGTTTATTCGAGCCTATAGTTGGAAAACCTGAATTTATTCCGACTCTTCGAAAATTCTATCGCGATGTTTATTTACCAAAGGACCTAGGTTGCGATGCGATTGCTCCTAGTCACTGTTTATCAATTAGCTAGCGTTTGTGTTGAGCCAGCGGGCTATACGTCTTTGGCACAGTGACTTCAGCTTGGGTTTAGTCAACCCTGAGTGTCGTTCGCTGGGCGTCTAGTTGCTGTAGGCCGTAATGTCACTGAAACCTGCGTTATTGTTTATAGTGATACTCGTAAAAATTTACAATGGTCTAGAACCAATCAATCTAACCTCTGAGCTTGACGCAGGTATTCTTTTCCGTCCATAGTTCCTTAAGGTTGATGATATGAGTATCAGAAATTATTAGTGGCTTGGACTTCTGGCTATTACTTTTTTACACTCCATATGAGTTAGCTCAGTTAAATTATCTCCTCTAATTAATCAATTAAGATAACCTGTCACGCGTCGGTTGTTACCATGAATACATCATTTTCTTTAGATCACAAACGTCTACTCAACACCCTTAATATTGGAGTCATTATCCACGGTAAAGAAAGCGAAGTGATTTACGCTAATTATAAAGCACTTGAAATAATGGACATGACGTGGCTAGAGATGACTGGCCAAATAGTTCAAAGTGCAGACTGGAATGTAGTAGATAAAGAAAAGACAATTTTAAGAAAAGAGTCTCTTCCCGTTTCAATGGTGATGGCCAGTGGCGAGCGTGTAGTTAACTACGAGTTAGGTGTTGTTAACAAAGGTAGTGTCGTTTCGTGGATGTTGTGTAACGCACATCCAGAATTTGACGATAAAGGCTGCCTCGAACGAGTTGTCGTGACTTTAATTGACATAACTGGCGAGCATGAAGACGTTCCCTTTAAACAAATTGTGGATCTTGCTAACGATGTTATCGTTATCACCGATGCAGAGAGGACCCCCAATCTTGGCCACAAAATTGTCTATGTCAACAATGCATTCACAGCCCTCACAGGTTATGAAAGTGGAGAGGCGCTTGGTCGAGCACCAAATATGCTACAAGGTGAAATCACCTCGAATGATACGATTCAACGTATTGGCGAAGCTTTAAAGCAAAAAAAGCACATACATGAGCGTATTTATAACTATACAAAAGACGGCAGAGGTTACTGGCTGGATATGAACATAGTGCCCTTAAGTAACGAGTCTGGAGAAATTCTATACTTCGCTGCTATCGAGAGAGATATAACCGCACAACAAGAAAAAGAAGACAAGTTATCGGCGCAGGTAAATCGCGACAAGTTAACAGGCTTATTGAATAGGCGAGGCTTTGATCAGGTCGCAGAAATAGCAATTAAATCGGCACTCAAACAGCATTTTTCCATGGCATTTGCTATGGTTGATGTGGATTATTTTAAAAAAATAAATGATACCTATGGACATGATGTTGGCGATAAAGCCTTGT
>JBLIME010000095.1:0-9828 GCA_047638515.1 Pseudohongiellaceae bacterium | reverse complement strand
GACTTGATGACTCATCGCTTTCACAACATGGATGTCATGACTAATAAATACATAACTAAGCTTGCGTTGCAGTTGAAGTTTTCGCAGTAGATTAATCACCTGTATTTGCACTACTCGATCGAGAGCAGAAGTGGGCTCATCTAAAAATACTAAGCGTGGATTCAAGATAAAAGCGCGCGCGATAGCGATACGCTGACGCTGACCGCCAGAAAATTCATGGGGGTAGCGGTGTTTTGTATCGGGGTCTAAACCAACTTCGATCATGATAGCGTCGACCATTCTATCGATATCAGCATCACCCAATGCTCTGATCGACGGCTTGGTACTTAATCTCACCGTCTTCACAGACTCTTTTTTTATGGACCAGTTTCGTAGATGCAGGCCCTCGCTAATAATTTGTCTAGCACTCATCCTTGGGCTGAGACTTGAAAATGGATCTTGAAAGACAACTTGCATAGCGCAGCGCAAAGGCCGCACTTGATCCTCGTTAAGGGCGGAGATATCTCGCCCCTCCAGCTCAATCACACCGCTCGATTGAATGAGTTTTAATATTGCTAGAGCTAGAGTTGATTTACCCGAACCACTCTCACCTAGTACACCAAGCGTACGGCCTTCGTGAAGCTTGAAATTAATGTTTTCTAGCGCCATAAAAAAATCTTTACACTTGCCAAACATGGGCTTATTTTTACTATAAATCACGTTCAAATATTTAGTTTCGACAATAACGGAGCACGCCTTATCGAGCCTTGGTAACTCAACAGGCTCGCCCTTGGGATGGCTATTAACTAATAATTTGGTGTAATCATTTTGCGGCCAGTGCAGAACTGTTTGAGTGTCACCGCACTCGATTATTTTACCATGCTGCATCACCAACACCTGATCGGCTAAATACTTTACAACACCGAGATCGTGCGTAATGAGTAAAATACTCATTTGATATTGTCGCTGTAATTCTTTCAATAAGTCGAGAATTTCTTTTTGTACCGTCACATCTAAAGCAGTAGTGGGCTCGTCGGCAATCAGTAATTTGGGCCTGTTAGCCAGCGCCATTGCAATCATTACTCGCTGCCGCTGTCCGCCTGACAGCTGGTGGGGATGAGATTTTAATTTCGATTCAGGATCGACAATATGCACCTGCCTCAATAAGGCTAGCACCTGCTCGCGTGTCGCACTTTTGGAAAGTTTTTTTTGCGATACTATTTTATCTGGCGAGCAATGCCCCAGATTTACCGACTCGCCAATTTGCGCCTCGATTGTTTGCAGTGGATTGAGCGCACTCATGGGCTCTTGAAAAATCATACCTATGTCATGACCACGGATAGCAGTCATGGACTTAAGTGATCGCGACAATAGCTCTTGGGGTTCACTACTCACTGCATGATGGCGCGCACAAACATTACGATCGCTCGAGAACCAAACTTCACCACTTGGATGGAAGGCCACTGGGTATGGCAATAAACGCATAATCGCGTGGGCCGTTAGAGATTTACCCGAGCCCGATTCACCCACCAAAGCTACCGTGGTATTGTGCGGCACATCAAAACTTATATTTTTAACGATATGCGTGTGCTTATCGCCCTGCCTAAAAGACACACACAAATCGTTGACACTTAAAATAGTTTTTTCTTGGCTCATAATCACAGCTGTTTATTTTATTTATTTTTAAAGTTGTAAGACTCAGGTAACTACTGGGTGATCAAACGTGGATCAAAGGCATCTCTGATGCCCTCGCCAATAAAAACTAATAATGTGAGTGTTGTAGAAATTACTAAGAAGGCCGTGATCGCAAGCCAGGGGGCGTGTAAATTACTCTTGCCCTGGGACATTAACTCACCTAATGATGCGGAGCCCACGGGAAGTCCAAAACCTAAGAAATCGAGGGAGGTGAGCGTGACTACGGCACCGGTCATAATGAATGGTAGCATTGTCATTGTCGCAACCATGGCATTGGGTAGTATATGACGCGACATAATCGTTGCATTGCTGACCCCCATGGCTCGCGCAGCACGCACATAATCCAAATTGCGACCCCGTAAAAATTCTGCCCGAACCACATCGACTAGACGCGTCCAGCTAAATAGCAACATCACCCCTAACAACCACCAAAAATTAGGCTGAATAATAGAGGCGAGAATAATTAATACAAACAAGCGCGGTAGTCCACTCCAAATCTCTAGAAATCGCTGGCCATACAAGTCGACTTTGCCCCCATAGTAACCTTGAACAGCCCCTACTGTGACACCAATAAGTGTACTGCCTATTGTTAAAATAAGAGCAAATAACATCGATATTCTAAAGCCATAAAGTGCTCGTGCGAACACATCGCGCGCTTGGTCATCGGTACCTAACCAATTTTTCCAGCTAGGCGACGAAGGCGCGGGTTCGTGCAGATTAGATATGTGTGTATCAAAACTGTAAGGCACAATGGCTTTAATCATCCAACCATCGGCCTCGATCAGGTTAATGACATAAGGATCGCCAAAATCTGCCTCTGTATCAAAATCTCCACCAAAAGTAGTTTCTGGATAAGACGTTAATATAGGTAGATATAAATCATTCTTATAGGCGACCAGCAGGGGTTTGTCGTTTGCAATAAATTCTGCGAACAAACTGACAAAAAACAAAACAGCAAAGAGCCACAAGCTCAACGTTGCACGCCTATTATGAAAAAATATTTCTTTACGGCGTTGATTAAGGGGCGACAAACCAGTGGAAAAAAAAGAACAAACCAACATCATATTACCTCTCCTAGCGCTGTTGACTTTCGAAATCAATGCGTGGATCGACCCATACATAAACTAGATCAGAAATAAGTTTGACGATGAGACCAAAGAGCGTGAACACAAAGAGTGTTCCAAAGACTACCGGATAATCTCTATTTAATACTGACTCAAAACCTAACAGGCCAATACCATCTAATGAAAAGATAACCTCAATCAATAGTGATCCTGTAATGAAAATACTTAAAAAAGCTGCCGGAAAACTTGACACCACGATTAACATAGCATTGCGAAATACGTGCTGATAGAGCACTTGGTTTTCACTCAAGCCTTTCGCGCGTGCCGTGGTTACATATTGTTTATTAATTTCATCTAAAAAAGAATTTTTAGTGAGCATTGTGAGCGTGGCAAAGCCACCTAAAGTATAGGCCGTGAGCGGTAGCACTAAATGCCAAAAATAATCTTTAATTTTATCTAAGTAAGAAAGCTCGTCAAAATTTGGCGAGGTTAAACCTCGAAGCGGAAACCAATCGAAAAAACTACCGCCTGCGAAGATCACAATTAAAAAAATACCCAATAAAAAACTGGGAATTGCGTTGCCAATAACAACCACAAAACTAGTATATATATCAAAGCGACTACCGTGAGAAATTGCCTTATAGACACCCAGCGGAATAGAAATCAGATAGATGATTAAAGTACTCCACAACCCCAGCGATATGGTGACCGGCATTTTTTCTAGAATAAGGTTAATCACTGACTCATTGCGAAAAAAACTGTCGCCAAAGTCTAGGCGGGCATAGTTGACGAGCATGTCAAAAAAACGCACATGTGCGGGCTTATCAAAACCATATAGCTTATTAATTTCTTCAATAATTTCAGGTGGCAGCCCCTGAGCACCACGATAGTCCGAACTACCCGTTGGCGATGATTCAAAGGAGCCACCGCTACCACCGGTTCGATTAGTATTACCGGAGCTCTCACCTTGAATAGAGGCAATCAGCTGCTCGACAGGGCCGCCGGGAGCGGCTTGAACGATGCAAAAATTAATCACCAAAATACCTAGCAAAGTAGGAATGATGAGCATTAAGCGCCTTAAAACATATGTGCCCATAATTTTATTATTATGCTCTATATCGTTGAAGCTACTAAACGAAAACTAGTTATACATCACAAGGATGAACGATTAATTAGACTATTTGTAGGCTCTTTCACGCGAAAAAATCCACCTTCCATGACACCTATAGTTCTACTGTGCTTCAAGCTTTGCAGCTTTCTCTGGGCTGAACCACCAACTGTGGATCGCCCGTGTATAATATTTGTCATAGATCGGAGCGGTCTCTGGAAAATAAAATTTATCCCAATAAACAATACGCGAGGACGAGCTATACCATTGTGGAATGGCATAGTAATTATGCAGCAAGACACGATCGAGAGCACCCGTAGCCACAACTAGTTGTTCACGCGAGTTAGCATCAACAACATGATCAACAAGGGCATCAATCACTGGATTTTGAATACCCACTAAATTGCCACTACCCTGCATTTTTGCAGATTGAGAACCCCAAAAGTTTTGCTGCTCGGCACCGGGTGCCTCACTCTGTACAAAAACATGCACGATCATATCAAAATCGAAACTACGCTTGCGATTGATATATTGCGAACTATCGACAAGGCGTACATTCACATAAATACCAAGTTTTTTAAGGCTCTGAATAAAAGGGTTAACGATGCGCTCAAAGCCTGAAGATACTAACAGAATCTCAAAATTTATTTTTATGCCGTCGGCATTGTAAAGCTGATTGTCTTTAACCGCATATCCTGCCTTATCTAATATTACTTTGGCAGTGCGTAAATTAGGCCGGTTATGACCGCTACCATCAGATTTTGGAAGTCGATAGGAATCGGTAAAAACTGCGGGTGGCAGCTGCTGTTTAAATGGCGCTAACAAAGCCACTTCAGCTTGGCTTGGAAGCCCAGTTGCCGCAAGGTCGCTATTCGAATAAAAGCTATAGGCGCGCTCATATGCATTATAAAAAAGCGTCTTATTTGACCATTCAAAGTCAAACGCATAACTAATCGCTTTGCGCAGTTCTATATCTTGAAATATAGGCTTACGTACGTTGTAGACAAAGGCCTGCATGCCTTTATTGGCGCTGTTCTTTATCTCTTTCTTAATAAGCCGTCTCGCTTCAATGGCGGGGATATCGTAGGCTGTCGACCAAAATTTTGAGCTATTTTCCCAACGAAAATCATATTCGTTGGCCTTTAAAGCCTCGATAGCGATATTATTATCTCGGTAGTAATCAATACTGATAACATCAAAATTATACAGTCCGTTATTAACGGAAAGGTGCCTTCCCCAATAATCAGCATTGCGCTCATAGGTGATATTTCTGCCCGCATCGACCTCTTTAATGGTGTATGGACCACTGCCTAAGGGGATCTCCAAACTACTTTTATCAAACTCTTTACCCTCCCAGAAGTGCTTGGGGAAAACCGGCAGTTCGCCCATAATTAATGGTAATTCACGGTTATTGGCTTGCCGAAAGGTAAATTTTACTCGGTGGGCGTCTAAAGCCTCTACTGATATCACATCTTGGTAGTAAAATTGATAGATAGGGCTACCTTTCTCTAGCAGAAGCTTATAGCTAAACACCACATCCTCGGTGTCGATAATATGTCCATCACTAAAGTAGGCATCTGTACGCAGATAAAAAATAACCCAACTTCTGTCTTCAGGGTATTCGACTTGGTCGGCTAACAGACCGTACTGAGTGAACGGCTCATCTGCTGAGGTGACCATTAGCGTATCGTAAAGCAGCGCTAGATTATCCGCGGGGTTACCCTTGGCAATATATTCATTCAAGCTATCAAACGCACCTCTTCCAGACAAGCGCAAAACGCCACCCTTTTGAGATTGGGCAGAGGTATAGTCGAAACGTGTAAACTTCTCGGAGTATTTGGGCACACCATGTACGGCCAGAGCATGACTTTTTATTGAATTAACTGATGCGGCAACGCTCATCGTGATGCAGAGATTGCATACAGCCGCAATGCAAATTAAGGTAACTTTATTGACTTGGTACATAGTATAAAGATTCATCTCATTTTTTAATCATCTGTTCATTTATAAGGCTTAAAGTCATTTGTTAGCCGGATGAGTCCGGCAACGTTGGCCACTCACCAAAACTAATATAACATTTATTATTTTATGATCGCCACACGCTATAATTTATAACAAAGAAAACTCAGCAAGTAGTCAATGATCTATTTCACTTACACCGTTTATTTCTGTCTAAGTGAATTTGCACAATAAAAACCATCACTTACGCTTGATTGGAGGCAGTAAACTAAATGACAGGGCTCTATCGCACTAGGCTATTGCAGTCTTATATCTAATGTAATGACACGGCTGTTTTCGGACAATATTTTGATTGAAAAACAGCCGAGAGCTCACCGATATGAGCGAAAAGCCTCTTAAACATTATGCACGAATTAAGCGTAAATCTGCGTTCAAAAGAGATTGACTACAATCTAACTATTTAGCGGCCGCTACGTTAAATCAGTCGAAGCTAGGCTTACAACCAAAAATCGGTGCAAGTAATGAGCTTTGCCATAATCATTACAGCCTTCTTTATCGCCATTAGACTTTTAACGATGCGTACCCTCGACTGCCCACAAGGTGTATTTGCACCGGCATGACGCTTGAATCACGGTTCATTGATCACTGTGTTAAATTAGCGTCTTTTGGGCTGAGACGGCAATAGTAAGGTTCGAATGACGAACTTAATTATTTTCATCTATGCCTTATTTAGATCCAATTGTTTTTATTTTGCACCTGGCCTGCCTTTTAATCAGTAGTGGTATTGAATTGTTGTCTATACGCCGCCGACTATTCTTTTTATACTGCTAATCATTAGCGCGTTGATGACGACGAAGGTGTATTAACTGATTGCTGACGTTGAAGTGAATATCGAGGACGCTGTCTTTGAAGTAGCTATTGTCAAAGTCTTCTAATGTGGCTGGTTGATTGACTTTAGGCTGCTCAAACGCTTTAGCGATAGAGTTGTGAGTAGGCTGGCACTATCGATTTAAAACCGTAGAACAAAAACAATCTTACTATTAACCATTATTGAGCGACTTAATGACGAAAGACAAGAACAGCAGCAGATTTTTTTTAGACAACCATCAAGATATTGTCACAAATTATATGTATCTGGGTTTATTACCTTTTTTTATAGGCGCATTTGGACCGTGGATATTTATAGCTAAAGAGCCGTTTTTGATACGATTTTTCTTATTTTATTCGTCAATTATTTTTGTTTTTTTAGCCGGCTCGCTGTGGACAATCGCGTTAGTTGAGAAATTGATAGCTAGTGATGCAGGGAGTAGTAAAAGTAGTGGTAGTCCACGTACGGTTCACTGCGCCATTGTGTTTTCGCTTTGGCCTCTAGGCTGTTATCTTTTACCCCCACTGTATGCGGTCACTCTCATGCTGACTGGCTATCTACTTTTACTCAGCTGGGAAAAATTATTTGTCAACCAACATTACTCGCCTTGGTACAAAGCACTGAGGCATAAAATCACTTTTATTGTTGTCGCCTGCCATATGCTCAGCATTTTAAATATCGTACGCACTGATGTTCTCATCTAGCAGTGGCCAACTGCTTGCTTGAGAAAAACTTAACTGGGTAGACGTCCACATTGAGTCAATAGCTGTTGCCAATTGATTGTATGTTGTTTTATTGCGGCATTGAATGATTGCCACTCACTGCCTTTGCTGAGGTAGACGCCGCTCCAAAAGTCATCAAATACTAAAGACATTTTTTGGTCACTATTTAATTGGCTACTCAAGCGTTCGATACGTTTGAACAGTGGCTCACTTTGTTGATGCAATTTTGCAATATAAGGTTGTATTTCATTAATATAATATTTTAAAAAAACGGTTTGTACTACATCAAATTTTTGATTTGGCCTTTCATTGAAACATAGGGGTCGAGTCGCCAAGCGCGAGGCTAATAATTTATCGGCGGCGGCCAAAAATAATTGCGAAAGCTGAAGTGAATGTCTTATCTGACCGAGTCTTTTTGATGACACCACCACACTAAAAGCCTGCTCTAACGCAAACTCATCAGCTGAGGACATTGCACTAGCGCTAGTGTATTGATGGATATCGTCTAAGGCGCCATACAGCTCGGTGGGCTCAAGCATAGCCTCGTCAACATTCAATGGCTCAGTGCTTAGCGAGAAAAGCACTGAGAATTCATCACTAGCAAAAACTGCATTCCATCGCACCATCGCCAATTGCTCGCGCTTAATTGTTAGCGATTCTTTTAAGAGCTTATATAACTCGGAATTAAGTTCTAGTGTTTGTAGGCACGCATCACCTAAATCAATAAATTTATACTCATAAATTAGCCGTTGGGATGGCTCCAAAAACATGCCCAGACTACTGTTACGCTGACCAATATGACGCTGTAAGTCGCAGGATGATAATTTTAAAAAATCTAACAGATTAATTTTTGTAGGTGCTGTAGTTTGCAGTAACTCTCGATGTAGTGGGTAGCGCCTTAATGCTGAAAGCGTTAGATCATTGTCGCGATCAACATCTAGCGAGTTAGATAGCCGATCTAAATAATTATCAAATACTGCCTCGGCACTTTTAGGCGAACCACAGCCCGTCAACACTAAACACAGCAGCAGACAGTAAAGCTTTTTATGATGATCTAGTAGGAGCTCAATGATGGAATATAAAAATTCACGATGATTTTTTATTTTTATAGACCCAACGACTAGCAAAGCGTTATTCATCATATATTATCTTCGGGCATTGTTGGTTAGTACCTGCTTGGGGATTGATAGGCTGCGCTTTTATAAATAACACCTTACCTATGAATTTGTGATTCGCCGCACCATTAAATCCATAGCTATTTTCTAATTTGACTACTGCACGGTGATATACAGAACTTTGAGTCTCAAACGGCAGTTGACTCACCATCTGCTGACCCATAAGCAATTATAGTGCCTCATTATATACGCTACAGCTGTTTATATAGGAGAAGTATTGGTACTAATAAAACATCTATTGCTGAGTTAAAAACTTTAACACCGAGGGCAGGCGCCGTCCTTGAAGTGTCATGTGGTCACGCATCAGCTCTCCCGCTTTATTACCTTCACCGTCAAGGATTGCCTGACAAATAATCGCATGCTCTTGGGTCGACTTTGGCAGACGCCCGCGAATGTCGTAAGGCAGGGATCGATAGGGATTAATATGTATCCCGATATGTTGCAGCTGCTCGATGAGCCAATGGTTATCGGTAGCTTGATGAATAGCCGCATGAAACTCGATATTCGCGACACTGTATTGAATTTTATCATTGGCTTCAGCCAATACTCTGCAATTTTCCAACTTGTTTTTAATCGCTTTTGCATGCTCCTCGGTGAGTGCAGCCGCCGCTAATCGGCAGGCCATGCCCTCTAGCCCCGCCGCTACTTCGAACAGGTCTAAAAGTTCTTTAGAGGTTAAAATTCTGACTATTGCGCCTTTTCTTGGCCTGGTTTGTAAAAACCCAGATCCCACCATTGCTCTTATTGCCTCACGGATAGGTGTGCGTGAAACTCCAAACTTTTCAGCTAGAGCGGACTCTTCTAACTGGTCGCCAGGCTTTAAAACTCCGGAGGAGATCTCTTGGGTAATTTGTTCAATTAGCTTATCCGCAGCCCGTGTCATATCTTGTCACATTGATTTAATTTTTTAAAATATCATGATTGTATTTAAACATCCAATAGTTACACGCAAAGCTTAATGTATATTTAAAGATTGTATAAAAATACATATAGACCTATAGTGGAACTTCAACCCTTGGAGAAGTATTAATGTTTGAATTACATAAAATAAGAAATATGACCCTTGCTGCAATACTATTTGCGTCAGCAGCCTCTAGCGCTACTGAACTAAAGCTTTCCCATCAGTGGTCGACCAAAGACGTTCGTCATAAAGTGGCACAAATTATTGCCGACGAAGTCACCGCCGCAGATGTTGACCTCACTATTCGAATTTTTCCCTCTAAATCGTTAGTTAAACCCAAAGAACAATACAACCTAA
>JBLIME010000094.1:0-9859 GCA_047638515.1 Pseudohongiellaceae bacterium | reverse complement strand
GCTAAGTTTTTAATGATCACTAGCGATAAAAAAGGTAAGCGATAAATTTTAAGAAAGATAAAAAAATAATTGTTAACAGTCTACCTTTTCATCGAAATTTTCTTACCATTACTTAAAGAGTTTTGTGTGACTCTCGATAAAAAATTTGCTTCTATTATGCTAGGAAGAGACTATTGCTGAGCATCGAACAGTGTCAGCAAGCATAACAATTAGGTGTCAATGTTAGCTCTTAATGCTAGCCGTTAATGTTTAGGCCAAAAATTACTGTAGAAGCAATTAGGTGAGTAAAGTCACTGATGCCAAAGCGCAGTCGCAAATCAGTAGATTCTTGGCACCGTCGTCGGGTCATTCAAGGACAGCGCTAGACTGATACGGGTCGTCTCGTCGACACATAAAAATATGCCATTAAGTGACAACGATATGAAAGCTGTCAATTAACGGGAAATATAAAGCACAAGAAATAGCGTTTACTTGTGTGTCAAATAGTTGCCTGTAGGTATCTAGTTGTACCTTGTAGAGATCGCTCTGTTCAGTTAGAAAGTTTTCTAGTGTTTGGTCTACGCTTGGCTGACTGCTTTTATAATCGATAATCCAACGTACGTTAGTGTCGCGATCAACAAAAGTCCGATCAATGATATATTCCTTTACTTCGTTATTCTTAGCCATTCGTAATAATCTTAGTTCACAGGCGCTATTTTCGTGTTGATGATCTAAGATCCACCGACCCACATCGCTGGTTAATACCTGTGCAATGATATGAGTTAATTGATGTGACTGCTGCACCGCTAGGGTGACCGGAGTGCCCATTTGCTCAAGACCTAATTGCCAAAATAGACGCTGTTCATCAATACGCTGAGGTTGCCACTGTCTGTAATCAGTTTCGGTTACTGCCTGCAAGGCACGGTGTAAAACGTTGCCGAAATAGCGCGCATGGCGCTGTAATAGAGCATCGGGCTTTACGCGATTATCGGTCTCTAACGATTGAGCATGGTGCTGCAGACGATAATCTGCTAATAAATTTGATTCGGAATATGCGCAGTCATGCCAGCTAGAGCTTAAGCGCGCGATGATGCCTGGACTAGACAGCGAGTTTTGTTCTGTACGGTTTTGTTGGGAAGCTAGTGCCAACGATGTCTCATCCACATGATCAGTATTAATGATCTGTACGCACTCTTTGATATCTGGCCAGATACTGCCCAGCAGTGTACTTGGCTTGATGCCGGCGTCGATGGCCTCTATTTGGCCGACGCGGTTTTGCGCCGTATCGTTTGGTGAGGTGTAATTAGCTAACAGATATAAATGATGAATAGCACGTGTACAGCCCACATAAAATAATCGATCGGACTCAAGTGCCTGCCTACGTTTGTGTTGGCCACGAATATAGTCATGTACCGTATCTCGCCTATCTTTACTGTTGCCCGTGGCATGCACCGGACTGATTAATAATCGAGGTTGCTGATGTTCATCTAGCCACTCTTGCCAGGCAATTAATTCTTGTTTGTCACTGGCTGCAGCGGAATCGAGTCCTGGAATAATGACAGTATCAAATTCTAAACCCTTTGACTTATGAATAGTCATGATCTCGACAGGCGGCGAGCTAGCATTAGTATCGATAATACTTTTTGCATAGAGGGTATTAATCGCAGCATCAAATGTTGGCCAGTGGGCGAGAGAGCAGCCTTGTTGATACTTCTCTAATAAAGAAAAATAGTTGGTAATTTTTGGGTATTCAGTTAACTCTTTGAGTAGTGCGCCACCACCTAGTTGTAACCATGCGCTTTCCACCCAGCCGCGCAAGTCGCAGCGCCCTTGGCTAGCCATTATCTGTTCGATTATCTTTACGAAACGATCAAGAATGCAAAGTCCTGCTACCGATAAAGAAATGCGAGTTGTATCGCCTGCGTATTCTTTGGTAAGTGTTGTTGTTTGGGTCGCTACTAAATCATTTAATGAGGCGATCAGTGTTGCGTGTTGATGTTGAATATTATATTGGCCTACATAATAAAGATCGTGCATATCGAGTCCACACCACGGCGCGCGCAGGAGTGAAAACCATGCCAGTTTGTCGTTTGGATATAATAGTGCACGGGTTAGTGAGCGTAAATCAATAATGCTCATATCGGTATCTAAGCGATTAATGTCGGTTGCGCGATAAGTAATTTTTTGTGCGTCTAGGACTTGACTGATTGCATTAACCTGCGAGCGTTTGCGCACAAGTATAGCGATACTTTGGCGCGCATTATTTTTTTGCGCCGAGCTAATTAATTCAACAATTTTATTAGCTTCATGCAGGCGCTGCTTACTTTTTTCTGCGCTAATAAATATATAGCTTGCAACCGCCTTGTTTGAGCTGCCGAGCGTTAAGTCTGCATCGTCAGTGTTAAATGCTAGCGCTTTTTGGTATTTAACCGCACCTTGATTAGTTTCGTCATCAACTGGAAATACATGGGAGAAGACTTGATTGCACCAATTAACAATGGCGTTATCCGAGCGAAAATTAACCGTTAAATTGACTGCCTCTAGTGCGATGTCACCCAAGCCATGCTGGCGTACGTTTAGAAAAATACCTACGTTAGCGTCGCGAAAACTGTAGCAAGATTGCATGGCGTCGCCGACTAAAAACAAGCTTCTACCATCGTCGGGCTGCCAGCCAGCGGTTAACTTTTTCAATAAATGTAATTGTGGCGTTGATGTATCCTGAAATTCATCAACTAAGATATGTTGGATACGATAGTCTAAAATTAATGCTAGATTGGTAGGTTCCTCCTCGTCGCCCAAAGCACTGAGTGCCGCTAGTGTAATATTAATGAAATCTGTTTTGCCAAGATTAATAAAAGTAAGATTTAACTTAGCCACAAGCACTAATAAGACTCGAGTGAGGCTGTCTAACAAATCCCATTGCGAGTCGTTATAGTATGGCGACGGTAATGTGCGAATTTGATGAAGTAGTTCGGCGAGGTGTGTGTCAGCCTTCAACTCTTTTAAAAGCTCATTGATTCGTTGTTTCTGTCGCTTATTAATGAGGTTGTCTTCATCGCTGCGGTTGTTTTTATCGACGGCTGGAAAACCTATGTTTTTAGTGACGCTTTTGCGCAGATCACCAGATTTTATGGTGATTAATTCAGTTAAACCTAGCCACTGTTTGATTGCGTCATGATGCACTGAAGGCATCTCGGTAATGCCAATGCAGGCATTGACTGCCGACTCGATATTGTCATGTAGGCAATTATTAGCGGCAAAGTCTGCAAGTTCTAAGATCTCACCACTGTAGGGCAGCATTGCCTCTGTCGTTTTTTGCAAGTGATCACTTATCACCGCTTGAAGTGTCTCTTCTAAATATTCACGCTGATTTTTTGTCGCATAAAGTAGGCTGAGCCATTGATCGCGACGTTGCAGCAGTCGCATAAATAACTCCTCTAGTGTTCCTAGTTGGTTATTAAAATGCTTAATCAGTCGGATTAAGTCGGGCTTAATCCGTTGATCTGACTCAAGGCTTGCGAGTGTGTCTCGAGCAGCGAGCTGATAGACATAATTGATTTCTGCGTTATCGAGTACATCTGGTATGCCCCCGAGGTCGTTAGTCAGCGGCGTCTGTTGGCTTAATTGCCGACAAAAACTATCGATAGTTGTAATGTTTAAACGATTTGGAAGCGATAATAATTGCCACTGTTTTTCGTCGTTGCGTTTAAGAACCTGAGTGGCAAGATCCCATGTTGTTCTTGCGTAGTCGTCCGTTGGTGGAGCCTCCCCTAGATTTATTTTTTGTTGGGTGCTGTGCAGTGCGGTAATAATTCTGTGTTGCATTTCTGCAGCTGCTTTTTTTGTGAAAGTAATCGCGAGAATGTTTTCTGGCTGATCACATTGGCTCAGCAGCGCCAATACTCGCTGCGTCAACAAGCCAGTTTTGCCAGATCCAGCGGGAGCACTGACAGCAAAAGATCGATGCGTATCCAAAACTGCAGCTCTTATAGCGTGGTCTTGGGGCAGAGAGGGTGAGATTTGATGAGAGGACATGGTTTATCGCTTATGTGACTGTTTATAATCATTACACATACTTATTAACAACACTTGTTAGCAACCTTGATGACTAATATCTATTGTTGATGTTCAGCTATGCAGTAAACAAGATTATGACTGGTTATCGCACTTACCGATAGTTCCAACACGGCAGGTACGTAGAGCCTATTTTAATTCTGCATTAACCTGTAGATTTCTATATGAATGTTATGCGGGTACAAATAAAAACCTGTTTTTGGCGGATAAGGAGTGATTTGGTCGACTCCATTTAGTCTTTCAAGTATGCTTATGAACCTCTCCACCATTGATTTAATTCATCTAATTTTATGTATTCTATACTCAAAAAAGCTCTTTTTACTCTAGATCCAGAAACCTCTCACGATTTAAGTTTGGATCTACTCGGTGCCAGCGAACGCTTAGGCCTGATCAGTTTATTTTCGCCAAAAATACCCAGCGATCCAGTATCGATACTTGGACTTACCTTTGACAATCCCGTAGGGCTGGCGGCGGGACTCGATAAAAATGGTGACTATTATAATGCGCTAGGCCAATTCGGTTTTGGCTTTGTCGAAATCGGCACAATTACGCCAAAGCCACAAGCCGGCAACGCCAAGCCACGTATGTTTAGATTGGAAAGTGAACAGGCCATCATTAATCGAATGGGCTTTAATAATAAGGGCGTCAAATATTTAGTAGAAAGGGTTAAAAAGCGTCGTTATAAGGGTGTTTTAGGCATTAATATTGGCAAGAATAAAGCGACTAGTGACAAAGATGCCCTGCTTGACTACCAGTTAGCCATGACGGCCGTCTATCCATACGCTGATTATATTACCGTGAACATCTCATCGCCGAATACGCCGGGACTGCGTAGTCTTCAATTTGGCGATAACCTTAAGCAGTTGCTGCAAGGCCTTAAAACAACGCAACAAAATCTTGCTTTAGAGCATCAATGCTATAAACCTATTTTGGTGAAAATTGCGCCCGACATGATCGAAGCTGAGCTTAAATCGGTCGCAGAGACGCTTGTTGCCTATGCAATAGATGGTGTGATTGCTACCAATACCACGCTCGATCGAGCTTTAGTGGCCAATAGTGCCCACGTAGCAGAAATGGGGGGCTTGAGTGGTGCACCATTAACCGATGCCGCTACGCAAATCATCGCACAGTTGCGCAGCCATGTTGGTCGTCTACCTATTATTGGCGTGGGTGGAATTATGCAAGGTAGTGATGCTATCGCAAAAATACAGGCGGGCGCTGACCTTGTACAAATTTATTCAGGCTTTATTTATCAGGGGCCAGAATTAGTTGTAGATGCTCGACGCTCGATTCTTGAAGCCCGTTAAAGGCTTGAACTCGAGTCATCTCAAGCCAAACCAAGCTAACCGTAATCTAAAGCCCTAACTAATACCCAAGCATGCACGCTGAGATATTTGAGCCACTATCCCCGACCATCCGAAGAAGACTTTCATGATAGACACAACTAACGCTAACTCTTCACAAGAATACTTTGCCGCTTGCCCAAAAGGCCTAGAAAATCTACTACTGCAAGAATTAACCGCGCTTGGCGCTGTTAACGTCCGCGAGACCGTAGCCGGCGTCTATTTTACCGGCGAGACCAAGCTTTTATACCAAGCTTGTTTGTGGTCACGTCTAGCCAACAAAATTTTATTGCCGCTGGCTAATTTCTCCGTTAGAGACGAACAGTCTCTATATGATGGCATCGCAAATATTGCATGGGAAGACCATCTTGAGGTTGACGGTACGTTTAAAGTTGATTTTATCGGGACAACTGACGAAATTCGCAACACACAATTTGGTGCTGTGCGTGTAAAAGATGCGATAGTTGATCGTTTCCAAAAACATTTTAAAGCGCGTCCGTCAATCGATAAACAAAACCCGGATCTTGTTATCAATGCACGCCTCAGTAAGGGTAAGGTTAATGTCAGCCTTGATTTGTCGGGGCAAAGTTTGCACCGCCGCGGTTATCGTCAAAAGCAAGGTGAGGCTCCCTTAAAAGAAAACTTAGCTAGTGCAATTTTAGTGCGTGCAAACTGGCCGACTATTGCCGCGCAAGGCGGTTTTTTAGTGGATCCAATGTGTGGCTCGGGAACATTATTGATAGAGGGTTTCATGATTGCCGCCGATATCGCCCCCGGATTGATGCGGGGGCCTCATCAGTGGGGGTTTACGCGTTGGAATCAATTTGATGAAGAACTATGGAGTGAGCTTGTCTGTGATGCGAAGGCTCGAAAGGAAGTTGGTCTCGAGCGCTGCCGTGACACACAATTCGAATGCCGCGGCTACGACTTAGACTGGCGAGTTATTAACGCCGCACAAAATAACATCGAGCGCGCGGGACTAGATCAATGGATTCGCGTTAGCTGCAGGTCAATTGACGAGTTTGTGAAGCCAACTCACAAGGTTATGGAAACCGGCCTGCTTATTTGTAACCCACCCTATGGCGAGCGTCTGGGCGAGGCAAAAGAACTGGAGCCCGTGTATTTTCAGTTAGGTCACATTCTTCGAGAGCATTTTATCGGTTGGCAAGCTGCTGTAATCACCTCTAATCCCGAGTTATCTAAGCAGATCGCTATTCGAGCACTTAAACGCTACAAGTTTTGGAACGGCACCTTAGCAGCCGATCTGGTGTGCTTCACTATTGACCCAGAACTTTTTTATAAGGAAGTTGTTAATTTATCAGGTGATGATCTTCTACTTAAAGCAACACCGTCTAAACTATCAATAGACGATCTTAGCGACGGCGCTAAAATGGTCTGTAACCGCCTACTTAAAAACAAAAAGCAACTCAATAAATGGTTAAAGAATGCGTCGATTGAGTGCTACCGTGTTTATGATGCAGATATCCCCGAGTACTCGGCCGCCATCGACGTTTATGGTGACTACGCCCATATTCAGGAGTATGCGGCACCCAAAACAGTCGATGAAGACAAGGCAAAAGCCCGCTTTCAGGAAATAGTGGACGGGGTTACCGTCGGTCTTGCCCTAGCCAGTGACCATATATTTGTCAAGCAGCGCCGTCGCAACAAGGGCAAGCAACAATACGAAAAAACGCGCTCAAGTGCCGATGAAAATCGTGCCGCACTGGTCATGCATGAGGGCCCAGCTACATTGTTAGTTGATCTTTGGACTTATCTCGACACCGGTTTATTTTTAGATCATCGGCCAGTCCGCAAGTTAATTGGACAGATGACCAAGGGTAAATCATTCTTAAACTTATTCTGTTATACCGCTTCGGCGTCGGTTCATGCAGCACTTGGGGGTGCTAAAAAAAGTGTCAGTGTCGACATGTCGAAAACGTATATCGATTGGTCAAAACGCAATTTTGAAGTAAATAATATCGACATATTGCAACACCAACTCGTCCAGCAAGATTGCTTGACCTGGCTGCAAGGATGTCGGCAAGGCTTTGATGTGATTCTACTCGATCCCCCGAGTTTTTCTAACTCTAAAAAAATGGAGGCTGTTCTCGACATTCAGCGTGATCACGTCGATCTTATTAAGCGTTCGATGGAGTTATTAAATCCTAATGGCACCTTGATATTCTCCAATAATCTACGCAGTTTTACCCTCGACAATAGTGCCTTAGCAGACTATACCATTGACAACATTACCGATAGAACGCTTGATCCTGATTATAGTCGCAATCGTAAAATCCATCATTGTTGGTTGATGCAGCAACAATAAATTTCATCTGGCAGTCTGCGATTAATAGTAACGAGGCTATTGATAATAATGGATATAAGTAAACTATGAGTAAATCGTTTCAAGTGGTCAGTGAGTTTGAACCCGCAGGTGATCAACCGAACGCTATCGCTAAGCTGACCGAGGGCATCGAGAATGGTTTGGCCCACCAAACTTTACTCGGCGTCACCGGCTCAGGTAAAACGTTTACGATTGCCAACGTTATCCAAAATATCAACCGTCCCACTATTGTCATGGCGCACAATAAAACCTTGGCCGCCCAGCTTTATGGTGAATTTAAAGATTTTTTTCCAAATAATGCGGTTGAGTATTTTGTCTCCTATTATGACTATTATCAACCCGAGGCTTACGTGCCTTCGTCCGATACTTTTATCGAAAAAGATGCTTCGGTCAATGAGCATATCGAGCAAATGCGGCTTTCGGCTACTAAAGCCCTGATGGAACGTAAAGATGCTATTGTGGTTGCAACGGTGTCGGCTATTTACGGTTTAGGTGACCCAGATGCCTATCTAAAAATGGTGTTACATCTCAGTGTTGGCGATCAAATAAATCAACGCGATGTGTTGAGACGTCTAGCCGAGCTTCAATACGCGCGCAACGATACCGCCTTTCAACGGACCAACTACCGAGTTCGCGGAGACGTGATTGACATATTTCCAGCCGATTCCGATAGCCAAGCACTGCGCATAGAGCTGTTTGATGACTCAGTTGATAAGCTCACACTGTTCGACCCTTTAACGGGAGAGACGCTACAAAAAGTCCAACGCTTTACGGTCTATCCGAAATCCCACTATGTCACCCCGCGCCAGCGCATTGTGGATGCTATTGACGATATCAAAGAAGAACTTCGCGAGCGCCTAGAGCAATTGCGCAACAATGATAAGCTAGTCGAGGCTCAGCGGCTAGAACAGCGCGTCAAATACGATATTGAAATGATGCAAGAGTTAGGTTATACCAACGGCATCGAGAACTATTCACGTTACTTATCAGGCCGCCCCTCGGGTGCGCCGCCTCCAACATTATTTGATTACCTACCTGACGATGCGCTATTGGTTCTTGATGAGTCGCACGTCACGGTGCCTCAAATTGGTGGCATGTATCGAGGTGATCGCTCGCGCAAAGAGACCTTAGTTGAATACGGTTTCAGATTGCCCTCGGCTTTAGATAACCGCCCATTGCGCTTCGATGAGTGGGAATCTTTGGCACCACAAATGATCTTTGTCTCGGCTACACCAAGGCAATACGAAGCTGACCACGCGGGACAGACTGTTGAGCAGGTTGTGCGACCGACAGGCTTAATTGACCCAGAAATTGAGGTGCGTAAAGCAGACACCCAAGTTGATGATTGTATGTCGGAGATCCGCGAGCGCATAGCCGTCGATGAGCGCATATTGGTCACCGTGCTCACTAAGCGTATGGCAGAAGATTTAACCGACTATTTTTCAGAGCATGGTTTGCGCGTACGTTACCTACATTCAGACATTGTTACTGTAGAGCGAGTAGAAATAATTCGAGATCTACGCTTGGGTGTTTTTGATGTTCTCATCGGCATAAATCTGCTGCGCGAAGGCCTCGATATGCCAGAGGTATCTCTAGTGTGCATTATGGATGCCGATAAAGAAGGCTTTTTACGCTCAGAGAGCGCGTTAATCCAGACGATTGGTCGAGCCGCACGACATTTAAACGGTAAGGCTATTTTGTACGGCAATAAAATTACCGGTTCTATGCAACGTGCGATGGATGAGACTGCGCGTCGTCGCGAAAAACAAGTGATTCATAATCTTGAAAATAATATTACGCCTGTGGGGATTAAGAAAAAAATATCTGACATTATGGAAGGTGCAGTAGTTGTGGGTAAAGGTAAAAAGCGTGCCTCTAAGCACGATGAGTTTATGCTTGATGCCGATGATCAACAAAAACCAACGGCTGTGAAAATTAAGCTCCTTGAAGAAAAAATGTACCAAGCGGCAAAAGATTTAGATTTTGAAAAAGCTGCCAACATTCGTGACCAAATTAAAGAACTCAAAATGGAGCGGTTACTGGAGAGTTAGATGCGTTAAATTTAGGCATGTTGCCTAGTATTTATTAGCATGGCTAACGCCAGTTTTTTAGTCTATAG
>JBLIME010000093.1:0-9861 GCA_047638515.1 Pseudohongiellaceae bacterium | reverse complement strand
TACTTCGGAATGATTTAATCCTGCCGTTGCTAATTGCTCTAGCAAATAGACCAGTGTTTCCCGCAATTGAGATTCGTAAAATGGCTTGATGGTATCCTCTATCAGTGGCAGCAGGTCACCCGATTGAATTAATGCTTTGCACAAGGTGGGGCCGAGGTTACTTGGGGCTAAAGATAGACTCGCGGTCGCGCGTGAAAAGCGTTTTATCGTCGCTTTATCCGCTATAACGATCCCTGTTCTTACGCCGGGCAAGCCAAGCTTCGACAAACTAAGCACCAGAATCGTGTTTTCATCCCAAAGTAAATCGTGGTCCACAAAGGTGACGTCGGGGAATGGCTTGCCATAGGCAAGATCGATAATGAGCGGAATATTAGAGGCTTTACAACGCTTTTTTAACTCGATAATTTCTGTGTCGGTAACAATATTTCCGGATGGATTAGTCGGGCGCGACAAACACACAGCAGCGATATCGTCATCTATTTCTAGTGCGTCAAAGTTTATTGTGTATTTGAAAAAAGTGGCGTCTATTATATTAATTTTTGGTGGGTATGTTTTAAACATATCCGCGTGCAAACCAGTATCGACATAGCCAAGGTAATCGGGAACCATCGGCAGCAGTATTTTCTTATGCTTGTTACTACCTGACTCGTCGTCCCCTGCCAACATATTGAATAAACTAAAAAAAGCCGATTGGCCGCCATTGCTAATCGCAATATTCTCAGCACTAATCGGCCACTGATATTGTGCACCTAAAAAGTCCGCTAACACGTCTAAAAAAGCAGGATCACCTTGGGACGGCTGGTATTCTCCCACTAGCTTATGCAGAGCCTTTGGATCTTGAGCAAGTTGCTGCAAGTGCCTTGCGAAACACTGCTCTGCTTCATCTATTTTTGCAGGATTACCGCCACCCATAAACAGTAGTTCAGGATTATTATTTAGCGCATTACCTAAATCTTCCATCAATGCGGCCGTACCCGAAAAACCAGTAAAACGTTTTGCAAAGCGACTCATTCATCTATCCGTTTATTGTAATGATCATTAAAAATTCAAGGGTTGATGATACCGCTTTACCTGAACATTAAACACATCCAATCATCGCCGCTAATTCGTTAATGCCTGACAACGATAAGGACGTTGCGGGTGTAAAATCATACGCTTGAGCCTAGGGAGGCAAAATATTTAGCTAATCGGCGGCTCCAACAGCACCTTGATTGATTATTAAGCACAGTTTCACTACTTTTTTATAAGGCGTGCTCTGGCTGACTATTATCGCTAAGTACACATCTCGATACTAATTACCTAGCGGCATGATTAAAACATGTGGCCCTAGCGCTGGTGCAGGCCATAGATATTTAATACCTCCATTAATTTTTCTTTGTCGATAGGTTTTTTGATGAATTCTATAGCGCCTAGACCTTTGACTCGCTCGCAAGCCTCGCGCTGTATGTCGACTGAAATGACCACCATCATTATATGTAAACCCTCTTTATAAATATGCTCTAAAACGTCGTAGCCGTCCATTTTCGGTAGCGTCAGGTCGAGGAGCGTCACATCAGCTCTACCGGCTCGTATAGCCTAAAGACCCTCAACACCATTACTGGCAAAAGTAATATCGACATCCGAGTCTGTTGGCACTGAGCGAGCCATATTCGAGTCATCACAAACTAGTAAAGGCATCCTCATAAAACTGTTTTACTTCTATTAGCTTACTCCAATAGCGATGCTGCATTATTTGCAAACAACACTTAGCGTGTCTTGAATGTAACCCATTTTAAAAAAATGCCCGCTTTAAATTTTTCAGCGGCGCCAGTCTTGACCCATCAATACGCGCTATCGAACACTGGAGTAATGGTCGCTAATGACAACCATTGAACTAATAAACAAGCTAACAAGACAAACTATTGAGTAACACGTAAACTATTGCATCTTTAATCTGCTTAGCACTACAATTTATGTGGAGTTTGCAAAGTCGAAGTTCCGCGATTTCTAACCTTAAAGACAGAGCCTTATGATCATCTACCACAACCCTCGCTGCTCTAAATCGCGGCAAACTCTTGCTATTATTGTAGCAGCGGGCACAACGCCCTCTATTGTTAGTTACTTAAATGGCGGGTTATCCGAGGCCGAGGTCAAAGATCTACTGAGTAAATTAGGGGTAACTGCCCGCGCGGTTATCCGCAAGGGAGAAGACGCTTACAAAACACTTGGCCTCGATAAGCTGCACTTTTCTGAAGAAGAGCTTATTGCAGCAATTGTCAAACACCCTAAGCTACTCGAGCGTCCAATCGTTGTTAAAGGCAGCAGTGCTATTATTGGCAGGCCCCCAGAAAATGTCTTAACACTTTTATAAACAGAAGGGTTGAAGAGCTATTTTGTAGTCCCTATCGGCTAGTCGATCGGACTAACAAAAAAATTACCATCACCTAAACAACTAACTAATCACTAAATTATGAATAAACCTTATATCCTTGTTCTTTACTATAGCGTCAGCGGCGCGACGGCAGAAATGGCGGAAGCTATCGCTAATGGCATAGAGCAGGCGGGCCTCGAGGCGCGCACGCGGACAGTGCCGAGAGTTTCGGCGGAGTGCGAAGCCACTGCCGACACCATCCCCGCCAAAGGTGCACTTTACTGCACGCCCGATGATCTTAAATATTGCTCAGGACTTGTCTTAGGAAGCCCAACACGCTTTGGCAACATGGCGGCAGCGATGAAATATTTTTGGGATAGCACTAGTAGCCATTGGCTCAATGGCGATCTTATCGACAAGCCGGCCGGTGTTTTTACCTCCACAGGTAGCTTGCATGGTGGACAAGAAAGCACCCTACTGACCATGATGTTGCCTTTGCTGCACCATGGCATGATGCTTATTGGCCTGCCCTATAGTCAGCCAGAGTTAATGGCGACGACGACAGGTGGCACCCCTTATGGCGCCTCACATCTTGCAGGTCACGATGGCAGCAATGCAATCAGTGACGATGAGCGAGCTCTTTGTGGGGCACTAGGAAGACGTATTGCCACCACTGCACTTCAGTTAAAGACTGCACAGCAAGTATAATTTTTTAGTGGGCATTATCCGCATCAAAAATTATTCTCAAGTAAACCTTACCAAACAACTTATTGAGAGACCGCAAAATAATGGCACTTATGACAAACGATAAAAACATTAACCGCATGCTTTGGTTAACTTTTATGGGCTACATCACTTTGCTAATCGTGATCGCACTAGATTCATGGGTGGCATCGGAGGCATTCTGGGGGATTTGGATATTGCAAACTATCCCTCTACTGCTGATTCTGCCGGGGCTGCTCACCAAATATTATCGTAGTTACAGCTGGCTGTGCTTTTTAATGTTAGCGTATTTCATTAGCTATGTCGTACAGGTTTATTCACCAACCCGCGACCTTCACGACTGGTTCGGCCTAGTGGCGACTATTGCGGTATTTATGTCAGCAATGTTTGCAAGCCGCTGGTTACAGCGATTGCCGATGACAACTACATAACTACAGTGACAGAGCTTGCTTTACAAAGGGAATGGTTAGCTTACGCTGATTGATGAGCGAGGCTTTGTCGAGCATCGAGACGATCGCAAACAGGTCGGCGGACGAGCGATTGACACGCTTCAATAAAAAGTTGGCGACGTCGTCGGGCAACTCTAAGCCCAGTTGCGTTGCTCGTACCTGAATGGCTGCTTGCTTATCGCCATCGTCGAGGGGTTTTATATGCATCACGGTGCCCCACTGCAGTCGCGAATACAAATCTTTTAAATTGAGAGCTAACTCCCTTGGCGCCTTATGGCTGGCGATCACTAGGTGCTTGTCCTGATCGCGCAGTTGATTGAACAGATGAAACAACGCCTCCTCCCAAGCCCTGTTCCCAACAATCACTTCAATGTCATCGATACAAATTAATTGTAATTGATCAATATCTTCTAACACTCTTGTGGGTGAGTACACCGATAGATCTTTTAAAGGTAAGTATTGCATCGTGAGTGCGGATAAATTATTTTGGATAGCACTCAACAGATAGCTGACGCCACTACCGGCCTCACCCCACAGATATATGAAGTTGTCTTTCGACTTTGGAGTCCCGAAGTCTTTTAAGGTCGACAGCAGTGCGCGGTTATCATCCGTGAGGAAGAAATTATCAAAAATTGCCGAGCCTTCAAGTGAGATAGGTAATGGAATTTGTCTAAGCATGGCTTTTATTCTTGCCAGACAAACTGGTGAACGTTTTCTGGGCCCGAGGTGACCACCACAGCCGGCGCGTTGTCGAGTTGGCTCATCTCGACTAGCTTCAGTTTTTTATCTAAATTGAGCGCGTTCATTAAACGCTCGACACTTGAGTTTAAATTCGCCTTAACAAGCAACTGCCTACCATCGACCCTCTCTACATCGAGAGATTCAACTAAAGGTAGCGACTCTAAATAAGCGACGACGGCGGCATAATAATCAAAGTCGCCTACATTATTAATTTGTAACATCAGCGAGCGTCGATCACCCGAAAAATTGGGAACAACTGCATAGATACTCGCAAGGTAATCAGTAACTTGATCTATCACTAAACTTGCCATTTCATTTTGACTAGATGCAGTTGCAGAAAAATAGTTAGTTTTACCTCGATGAAGTAGCAACATATTACCTGTCCACTGACTGGCGTTTATAGCAAATCTACCCGCCAATATTGCGTCGGTTTCGTAACGACTTGAGGCGAGGCGAATAGCGCCCTCATCGAGTGCCCACAGGCGTGCGACCGGTAAACTCGAGCGATCGTTTAAATCTAATACTGGATTTGTAGTTGGCAAGCCCCGCACAGACGCTGAATTTTTTAACGCTAGCGCCATTGACGAATCTGCATTCATGTAGTTCTTACCATCACTATTGAGTGCGCCCCAAACGAGAATGTCGGGGCGATTAGATAGCCAGATAGGTAACTGATTGTTCTTTAATATAGCTTCTAGGGGCGCTTGGCTAAAGCGCATGACTAAGCGGTTAGCCGGTTGCTCGGCACCGGCAATAATGATGACTTGATCAGTTTGTTGATAGCCAAATTCAGAGATGTAGATAGGTGCGTTGACGATTGCCGCGCGAACCGCAGTCGCCCCCAACACCGATTGACTTCCCGATAGCCGGACAAAGACGGTAGCTAGGGCACGAGCCGCAGCTTCGCTGCGAACTTCATCCGACTGATTAACGACGAGAGCAGCTACCGTGTAAATATCGACATTTTTAGCACTAAAACTACAAAAGGATGCAAACAAACCTGCCACTATGACAAGACTTAACAAACTCGATTTAAACCACTTGAACTTAATCGGCTGAAAGGTAAAGAAAACTGATTGTGAAAACACCAAAACATTCTCTCTTACTTGATGGTTTTATAAAGACAGGCCTATACATACACTTAGTTTGACATAGATATGGGGTGTAAATCCATACTCATGTACTTTCACGAAGCCTCATGCCTGCCTTAAAGTCTATCTGCGTTTTTAATGTCGGCACACTCAAGCGCTATTTTATGCTTATTTTTTGAGCCGTTATAGGCTGAGTTTTAAGATCCACGATCGATATTATCAATGATACCCAGTAATTAGGTACCACCGGCGCAACTGACCCGACGTTTTGGTAGCAACAGCCAGTGGTTACGGTACCTGTTAAAGATGATCAGATCGTTTAATAAGCCTACAGGTGTGAATAACAAACTGATAGAATGTTTTTCTAAATTTTTGAGAATTCTGCCAATCATTATGACCCATTCCTCTGAAAAGCCTGCTTCGTCAAATCAAACATCAAACAGTGATGTTTCCCTAAACTACAAAGATGCCGGCGTCGACATCGATGCTGGTAATGCGTTAATTGAGCGCATTAAAGGTGTTGCAAAACGAACCCGTCGGCCCGAAGTCATGGCGGGCTTGGGCGGTTTTGGTGCTCTTTGCGAGATCCCCGAAGGCTACAAAAAACCAGTACTAGTCTCGGGCACTGACGGTGTTGGTACCAAACTGAGATTGGCTATGGATGCGAACAAACACGACACCATTGGCATCGATTTAGTAGCTATGTGCGTCAACGACCTGATTGTTTGCGGTGCCGAGCCGTTATTTTTCCTCGACTACTATGCAACAGGTAAGCTCAATATCGATATTGCTGCCGATGTTGTTAGCGGTATTGGCCATGGTTGTGAACTCTCAGCTTGCTCTTTGGTTGGCGGCGAAACTGCCGAGATGCCGGGTATGTATACGGGTGAAGATTACGACCTTGCGGGTTTTTGTGTCGGTGTCGTTGAAAAAGACGAGTTGATAGATGGCAGTAAGGTCCGCTCGGGTGATCGTCTCATTGCCCTCGCCGCCAGCGGCCCGCACTCTAACGGCTATTCGTTAATACGCAAAGTCATCGAGCACTGTGGCGCTAAGTTAAACCAAACCTTTAGTGACGACGATCCGCGATCTCTCGCTGACGCCCTGCTGACGCCCACACGCATTTACGTAAAATCCATCCTTAAATTGATTAAAACGCTACCGGTTCATGCGATATCGCATATTACTGGAGGCGGCTTGTTAGAGAATATTCCTCGAGTATTGCCCGAACATACTGCTGCTATTGTAGATACAAACAGCTGGCAGTTACCTGAGATCTTTAACTGGCTACAGCAACAGGGTAATATTAATACTACTGAGATGTATCGTACTTTTAACTGCGGTGTTGGAATGGTTGTTTGTGTGAGCGCAGACAACGTAGACGCTGCTTTAGCAACACTTAAAGATTGTGGGGAAGATGCATGGTTGATCGGTCATATCGACGAAAAGTCACCATCAAGTGATGCGGTTATCCTTCAAGGATCTGAGTAATGTCGGAGACTTTAGGCGCACAAAGCTTATGCCGTGTCGTTGTACTAATATCGGGGAGTGGTTCTAACCTACAAACCCTAATCGACGGCCAGCTAGCGGGCACACTGCCCATTAGCATCGAGGCGGTTATTAGTAACCGCGAAGGTGCGTTCGGTCTTAAGCGCGCCGACAAACACAAGATTCCCAACCATGTATTAGCTCATAAAAATTTTGCCGATAGAGGCAGTTTCGATAAAGACTTAAGCCGACTCATCGACGATTATCAGCCCGCACTGGTCATTCTTGCTGGATTTATGAGGATACTTACGCCAGAGTTTGTACGTCACTACACGGGACGAATGCTCAATATCCACCCATCGCTTTTGCCTAAGTATCAAGGTCTACATACCCATCAGCGTGCACTTGACAGCAATGATGTCATTCACGGTGTCAGTGTCCACTTTGTTACCGAAGAACTCGATGGGGGCCCCACTATTATTCAAGCCCTAGTACCTATACTAAAAGATGATGATGTCGAGAGTCTGCAGATGCGCGTGCAAGCGCAGGAACATATCATTTATCCTATGGCCATCACTTGGTTTGCCGAGCAACGCTTGACGATAAAAAGTGATATTGTTTTACTAGACAATGAACCTTTAGCTAAAGCAGGTTACCAAATAGATTCGCGCACCTCATAATGATTTTAAAGGTTCTATGTCGATACAACTTAAACAGACGATCACCCCGTGCCTAAAAAACCTTTGCATATTTCTCATCTTTGCATCTTATACCCTGTCAGTAGCGAGCCAACAACCTATATCCAAGGGCTCGACGCTAGCGTTTTTTAAGGCCAATTATGATGCCGTTATCAGTGGCTTTGCGGTGCAGGCAAGGCGCGAGTACAAGCCTTTAGATAACGGTTTGGTCGAACTCAGTTTTAGCGCCAGTTCGTGGCTTGCAAACTTAACAGAAATATCGCGGTTTACTTGGCACCAAGCAACCATTCAACCTTTATTTTTTTCGTCGACACGCGATATTTTGGGCATTAAAAAGGCCAGTCAGCTCGACTTTAACCACGGCAATAAGACACTCACTCGCACCGTTGAAAATGAGCTCGATAATCTAGCCTATGCTGAGCGCTCTTTAGATAGACTGAGCTTTCAGTTACAGCTACAACAAGACTTATTATTGGATAAGCCCAATGTCACCTACAAAATTGTCCACAACCAGAACATTAAAAATAATCAGTTCGACATTATCGGTGAGGAGATAATAACCACTAAAGCGGGTGACCTTAAGACATTAAAAATAAAAGTCATTCGAGAGAATTCAAGCCGCATCACTTTTATTTGGGTCGCAACCGAGTGGCAATTTTTATTGGTGCGACTGATTCAGCTGAAAGGCAATAAGGAACAATTTAGTATCGAGTTAACTGATGCCATCGTCGGCGATCAAGCCGTTAGCGGTTTACAATTGTAAATGTCATCAGTTACCATAATAAGATCATGGTAATAGATTACCTTTGATAAATACCTATATCAACAAATGAGGATCTTATGAGCATTACTAAAGACAGTGTAGCTAGCTTTCACTACACTCTGAAAGACGATGATGGCAATACTATTGATACATCAGAAGGACAAGAACCACTACCCTACCTTCATGGTGCTGGCAATATTGTTCCAGGCCTTGAACGCGAGCTCGAAGGCTGCGTTATTGGTGATAAATTATCGGTTGTGGTGAAGCCGCTAGATGGTTACGGCGAACTTAATGAAACACTTATGCAAGAGCTACCAAAATCAATGTTTGCCGGCGTCGATGATATTCAAGCAGGTATGGATTTTCACGCGGACACCGATGACGGTCAACAAATGGTGACAGTCACAAAAGTAGAAGGTGATACGGTCACTGTCGATGGCAATCACCCACTTGCCGGTAAAAACCTACATTTTGATATAGAAGTGACCGAGGTGCGTGAAGCAAGTCCGGAGGAGCTCGAGCACGGTCATGTGCACGGACCCGGCGGTCACGACCAGTAGACAGTAAATATCGATGACAGCGCTAGTCATAAAAAAGGGTCCCCTACGCTTTTAATAACGTCGGCGACCCTTTGATAATATGCGCAAACTGTAAACTGCTGCGTTCAATGCTGCTGTTAGAACACATGCCCTAGCCTCCCTGAAAATATCTTTACCCGTATTGACTCAACACCTTAAAACCTACGTTATTGTAACTATTGCTAATACGATGATTAACAACATGATTATGCCTGTGGTTAACACTGCGCTTAAAGCTATGTTTAAAATAAAGACGCATTGACCCATAGATGTACATAAATACTGGCTATGTATCCGAGAGAGATAACTGGCGTCCATTTTAAATGACTGAAGAAAGTGTACTGCCCCTGAGACTGACCCATCAAAGCAACGCCCGCAGCCGAGCCGATCGATAGCAAACTCCCTCCCACGCCGGCTGTTAGTGTCACTAGCAACCACTGGCCAATAACCATATCCGGGTTCATGGTTAAAACTGCAAACATTACCGGGATGTTATCAACAATGGCTGAAAGTACACCTACCGTAATATTTGCATATAACGGATTCCACTGTGTATACATTACCTCTGAAACTAAACCCAAGTACCCCAAAAAACCTAAGCCACCCACGCACATAACAACGCCATAAAAAAACATTAATGTATCCCACTCGGCCCGCTGCACATGGCTAAAGACATTAAACTCAGTAATTTTGTTAAGCTCGCTGAGTTTCTCTGGATTATCTTGATAAAATTTACGCTTGCGGTCTAGAGATCCCGGTAGAGTTTTCTTGAGAAAATAACCAAAGAACTGTAAATAGGCAAGCCCAGTCATCATGCCAAAGACTGGCGGCAGATGCAGAAAACTATGGCCTAAAATAGCGGTTAGAATAGTTAATAGAAAAAACATCGCCATGCGTTTGGCTCCACGTTTCATTTCTACGTGTCGCTCGCTCTCATCGAGAACAGGCCTATCGGTGGAGATGAAGAAGCTCATAATCGC
>JBLIME010000092.1:0-9885 GCA_047638515.1 Pseudohongiellaceae bacterium | reverse complement strand
TAATAACGCCACCAACCGCTTGATCGCCATATAAAACACCACCACTGCCCTGAATAATTTCAATGCGCTCAATATCTTTTAATGAAACAGATGTTAATAATGGTGCCTCTTGTGATGGATTATTTAATTTTCTTCCGTCAACTACAATCATCACATTATTGGCGCTATTAGCCCCAAATCCTCTTAGACTTACAGATGCTCGGCTTCCATCACCGATACTATCTTTAATCTGAATACTAGCCTGCCTACGCAAAACTTCCGTTAAGGTATTGGCACCTGATAGTTGAATATCTTTTTGAGTGATCACCGACAAACTAACCGGCGCCAGAACCTCCGATTCTTCAGAACCCGTTGCCGATATAATAATTTGGGTGACGTCGTCTTCAGCAAATACTGGTTGTGCCGTCGCAAGTAATGCGCAAAATGGTAAAATGATTTTTTTCATGTTTCTCAATAGCCTTAAAATAAATACAGTAATAGGCGATTAAGGGAGGATACAAGGCGGGAATTTAAACAGCATGAGTAGCTTACAAAAAATGTAAGCTACTCCGTAATTACATAACAATAACCGGTACCTTGGATGGCGGCCCTCCGCTCCATCGTTGATCGCTAAAGGCCGGTATCGGGCTTATATTTTCTTTTTCAATACATCATTTAATGCTTTACCATAATGACATATTGAGAAAACAAATGAAAATATTCACCGTTGCGGGGGCAGCGCTGGAATTTAACCAAGCTTCCCGTTTACCCTGTATATCGCGTTACTGGTTTAACGTTTATAGCGATAACCAACATTAATGGACTACAGGCACCTTTTACAGTGCCTGAGTATAGGGAGGCGCGTTAGCTATGTCTATTATTGATTGGCATTGAAATTGACATGTGACTCAGGTTAGGAAGGTCGAGAATAATTAAGAGCGCCGTCGATATGCTCTTGATAAAACCCTCTATTTTTTAGAAAACGAATTTGCTTAGCAAGATCAACGATATCGAGAGCAGGCCCGTCACCAAAACGCTTGACCTTTACAGACTGTGCTCGCTCTAGCCAATCTATGGCAAGTTGATCAAAGACCATATTCGATAAGCTATCGAATATTCCCTTTGCTCTTAAAGCTATCGTTATTTTGAAGGGCCCGTCTCCGGCACCCGCTCGATAACGGATATACATATCAGTATAACGCTCATCACTCTGGTAATTTTTCTCTGCTAAGTAATCAAGCAAATGATTAACCGTGTCAGAGGCATAGCCTTTAGTAATTAACCGTTGGTATAACTCAAGGCGAGAATATTCTCTGCGAGCAAGGTAGCGAAACGCATTATTTTTTGCAGCATAGTCGACGCCAGTTAGTTCAAGAGCAATAGGAGCAGAATTGCACGTAGTGGAGCGTTTGTCGTAATCACTCATTTTGACAACGTTTTTTGGCAGTGTTGAGGACAGCATAAATTAGGGGCCGATTTATTAAGCTAAAATTTAAACAAACCACATTTTTTGTAGTGGGCCCATAACAAACGTCTGCTAGATACTACCTCAGAGTGAAGCCTATCAAGCTGCTGCTTGCATTTTGATAGGCACATACCTTAGCTTCAAAAAATAATCTGTATAAGATTTATAATCTTTATTCTTTAGACGTTGCCGACAGGTCTGCGGTCATTTCAACTACGTTACCTTTTTTAGCATCTTCCTCTTTTGGCAATAAACGATCGCGAATAGCCTTTTCAATTTCTGCTGCCATCTCGGGTCGTTCTTTTAAAAACTTGCCAACATTGGCTTTACCTTGACCAATCTTCTCGCCCTTGTAGCTATACCAAGCGCCCGCTTTGTCGACGAGCTCTAACTTAACGCCGAGATCAATAATCTCACCCATTAAATTAATACCCTCACCGTACATAATCTGAAACTCTGCTTGCTTGAACGGTGGCGCCACTTTGTTTTTGACTACTTTTACGCGAGTTTCACTTCCAGTTACTTCATCGCCATCCTTAACGGCGCCAATGCGACGTATATCCAACCGAACTGACGCGTAAAACTTAAGTGCATTACCACCGGTAGTGGTCTCTGGCGAACCAAACATCACACCAATCTTCATACGAATTTGGTTAATAAATATAACCAGACAGTTGGCATTTTTGATATTACCGGTAATTTTACGCAGAGCTTGCGACATTAATCGCGCTTGCAGACCGACATGATGATCACCCATGTCGCCCTCGATCTCAGCCTTCGGCGTTAGCGCCGCAACAGAGTCGATGACCAGCACATCAATTGCGCCAGAACGCACCAACATATCTGAGACTTCTAAGGCTTGCTCACCAGTATCTGGTTGAGAAATCATCAAATCATCAACATTGACGCCTAGCTTTGCAGCGTAAATTGGGTCGAGTGCGTGCTCGGCATCAATAAAAGCACAAGTTCCGCCAGCTTTTTGAGCCTCGGCTATCACTTGTAAGGTTAGTGTTGTTTTGCCCGAGGACTCGGGACCATAAATTTCTACGATACGTCCACGTGGGAGACCACCGATACCTAAGGCGACATCTAAGCCGAGTGAACCCGTAGATATAGCGGGTATTTTAACTAGCTCTCGGTCACCCATGCGCATGACGGTGCCTTTACCAAATTGACGTTCAATTTGGCTCAAGGCTGCTTGTAGTGCTTTGTCTTTGTTAGAATCCATAACTCACCTCATTTGTCGGGTTTGAACTTAGCTGTACACTCTATTGTAAGTCAATTTAACTGACGATTACTTACGAAGAGAAAACAACTTGTATAATTAGTTTATATCTTGTGACAAGAATCATACAATAAAAATACTGTATGAGCAAACAGTACTCCTATTTTATACAGTGTTTTTGCTTAACACTTTATTTAATTCGCCGATAGCCGTGCTAACAGCCTGAGCTCTTACCGCATCGCGGTCGCCTTTAAACTGATAGCACTTTGCCGTTGTACCAGCATCCTGTATTGTCCAAGCTAGCCAAACTGTGCCCACTGGCTTATCGGCGGAACCACCCCCAGGACCAGCCACACCACTGACAGCGATAGCAACATTAGCACCGGCCTTGTCGCGAGCTTGCTCAGCCATAGCTCGTACAACCGCTTCACTGACCGCACCATGTTCAATTAACACTGCCTCAACTACACCCAGCTGTTGCTGCTTTGCGTTATTACTATAGGTAACGAAACCCTGCTCAAACCATTTAGAACTACCGGCAACAGACGTAATCACACTTGCAATACCCCCACCGGTACAAGATTCGGCGGTGGTGATTGTCCATTGGCGGCTGGCGAGTAGTTGACCTAATGTGGCCGCTACTAGACTGTCATTATGCATTCACTAATACTCGTAATAAATTATTGTTCAATGCTTAATAAATTGTATCAAACACACTGCCTGATATCTTCCCTAAACATTTTTAATGTGAGGCTCGACGCGTTTATCTACAGGTTTCTTTTAAACTATTGAGTAGCCCTCACCACCTACTCTTTACACTTTATTTGATACGTCTCTTCAGTAGTTTTGATGCTCACTATTGTTGGTGCCCGCGCACAAATGCCACAACAAACAATGTCAATGTCAATGTCAATGTCTTAAAAATTCAGGCTCCACTCAATTTCACTATCTTTGATTAAATTCGCCTCAAATCCTGTACTTTTATAAACTTGCTGTGTATCAAACTATTATCACTAATTTCTATAGTACTCAACACCAAGCTTTGCCGAGTACCCACAGCGACAAGATCGTTAGCGTATGAGCAAATCGTGATCCCTATCACTAAAGCATTCACTTTTTCAGTTTGCCTTATATTTTGTGGCAACGACGGGTTTAGCCACAAATTATCTGTGGCAAGTAATCAGCCCTGGTCACAAGGGATTTAAACGATGCCAAGCTTGCCTCAGCATACTCGCGAGAAAGATCGATCACACAACACAAACCCTGATCTAGATCACGAAAATAGGTCTTTGATATAGTATTTTTTAGGTTAAATTAGGTTTTTTTGTCAATTCTGCTGGTTACAAGGGCAGCAACGAGCCGGCAGTTATCATCAGCGTGAGCGTTTTCCGGCGACGTCACCACGGCGGAGTTTTAAATTAAGATTTAATCGATACTCTTTAAAGTAAGGCGTCAGCGCATAACCTTAAAAAAGAACTGTTTTTTAAGGTTTCATTGTAAGGAAGCTAGATTGAGTATTTAAAGGGATGTCTTCTTAGCCGTTTGTTTAGTCATTACATCTCGGTTTAATCAATGCCGTGCTTTACAAAAATTGCTTTTATAACGACAGAAGATTATAAAAGCGTCAAACGTTAGTAGGACTTTTTATTTTAACCGGCCCTTTTATTTTAACCGGTTTTTTGGCGGGGCTCTTTTTAAAAGGACGCGCCTTAACAAAAGCGCTCGTTTTAAACGAAGATTTCTTCTTTTTGAAAAGTCTAGTGTTAGGCTCAACGTTTTTTAAGCCACCTAAGTCATTCATTTGACTTTGTTTAATCAACTGATGCAATGACGACTCAAGGGGCTGCATAAAGTTTTTATAACAGGTTTCACGGCGACTGATTGCGTTGAGTTCCATTTCCCAACGAGCGGTCATGTCGGGCTCAGTTGCCATATCAGGCAAGCCATTAACTAAGCCTTTACCTACTTCGCTGGCGTGAATTTTTCGTCCTTCGCGCTGCAAAAAACCTCGGTTAAATAACAACTCAATGATACCCGCTCGCGTCGCCTCAGTACCGAGACCGTCGGTTTCTTTGAGTATTGCACGCAAGGAACTGTCGGTGACGTAGCGTGCGATGCCAGTCATTGCCGCCAACAAGGTTGCATCATCAAAGGCTTTAGGTGGGCTTGTTTGTTTTTCCAATAATTCGCCATGACTACAAAATAGGGCCTCGCCTATCACCACCTCCGGTAGACGCTTATTGAGCGCGATGTCATCTCGACTTGATTTAGCCTCATTTTTAGATGAATCGCTAGCTTTATAAATATAGAGTGTTTTCCAGCCCGCTTTCGTAGCCTCGCGCGACTTAGCTGCAAACTCACCGCCTGCGATTTTTAGCTGAATGTCGCGATCACAATACTCGTGGGCGGCATAAAACTGTGCAATATATTGACGAGCCACTAATTCATAGATATTTCGTTCTGAGAGGCCTAATGTTTTAACATTAACGCGTTTTTCCGTAGGAATAATCGCATGATGGGCCTCAACTTTGCTGTCGTTCCAAGCTTGACTCTTTAACTGGGGATCGGCATCACCAACCATCGCTGATAATAGTTCACTGTTGTGTTTAATCGCACCGAGTACCTGAGGAGCTTCAAAAAAATGTTGTTTAGGTAAATACCGGCTATCTGAACGTGGATAGGTTAACAACTTATGGCGCTCATATAGCACCTGACAGGCATCTAGCACTTGCTTTGCACTTAAACCAAAACGCTTTGCGGCATCAATTTGTAGCGCTGACAAATTATAGGGTAACGGCGGCGGCTGTTTTTTATCTTTTTTGCTGGCTTTAATAACCGTCGCTGGTTGGCCGGTAATACTATCGACAACTTTTTCTGCCAAGGCTTTTAAAATGACACGTCCGTCTTCGTCTTGATAAGGCTGACAGGCCTCACTTGGCCGCCACTTTGCTACAAATTTCTCACCTGCACTGGTTTTAATATGCGCCAAAACTTGATAGAAAGGCTTGGCACTAAAATTTGCAATGGTAGCGTCACGCTTGACTACCAAACCTAACAGTGGAGTTTGCACACGCCCAACTGACAGGACTCCCTTAAAACCTACTTTGCCGCCTTGTATCGTGTAGGCACGAGTCATGTTGATACCATAAAGCCAATCAGCTCGGGAACGAGCCAAGGCTGAGGCTGATAGGGGCACAAACTCTTTATTAGAGCGTAACTGCGCCAGTGCGCGCTTAACTGCCGGCGCATTTAGATCATTGATCAAACAGCGCTGAATCTTGTCTCGCTTACGCGCATTCACTTTAAAATATTCAAAGACTTGATCCACTAGTAATTGGCCTTCGCGGTCGGGGTCGCCTGCATGCACTAGTTCGTCGGCTTCTTTGATTAACTTTTTCAAGACTGACAACTGTTTTTTAGTGGCGACTTTGGGCCTCAACAACCATTTTGATGGGATAATAGGCAGATGTTCAAATTGCCATTTTTTAAACGAGGGATCATAGGCATCCGGCTCCGCCTGTTCTAAAAGGTGACCCACACACCAGCTCACACAATCGCCGTTACCCACATAAATACAACCCTCTGCTTTTTTGTGAGGTTTGGGTAGCACATCGGCGATCGCACGGCCAAGACTAGGTTTTTCGGCAATATATAAACGCATAAAGCAATATACTGTATATATAAACAGTTTCATAGCTTAAGCCGATTATCTAAATCCTCCTACTAATTTAGCGTCTGTTTTTCCACTTAAAATTCTTCTGAAGCGGCTACTTCAACATCTTGATTTTACCCCACTAAAATGAACTTGGTTGAATAGAGTCAACAGCCACCAACTCTCTGGTTATTCATACTTTGAACCCGTAAAATACATTAGTTATTTAATGAGAGTCAATTATTCCACGTCTCACATTGCAATATCTTTATAACTTATATTGACAAACCCTTTCATTGACAGACCATACTTATGACCACGCCCAAAGCTACCGCCGAGCACACCCCTATGATGCAGCAGTATCTGCGCATCAAGGCCGAACATATTAGTGACATAGTATTTTATCGCATGGGCGATTTCTATGAGTTGTTTTTTGATGATGCACGCGAGGTCTCCGAGCTCTTGGATATTACTTTAACGGCTCGCGGCAAATCTGACGGCGAACCAATTCCCATGGCCGGTGTGCCTTATCATGCCGCCGAAGGTTATTTGGCAAAGTTGGTTCTTCTAGGCAAATCTATTGCTATTTGCGAACAGGTTGGTGACCCCGCTACCAGTAAAGGGCCTGTTGAACGCAAAGTGATGCGCGTAGTAACACCGGGCACAGTGACGGACGAAGCTTTAATGCAAGCGCGGCGCGACAACCTACTAGTTGCTGTTAATTACGAGGCACAAAAAGATTGCTACGGTATTGCCAGCTTAGATTTAGGTAGCGGCCGCTTTTATATTATTGAAGTCATCGGCGAAGATGCGCTTATAGCTGAATTACAACGCCTTAATCCCGCTGAACTGCTATTGACGCAGGCTCTTGAGAATCAACAATTTGCAGAGGTTTGCAAAAGTGTGAGGTATAGGGCGCCCTGGGAGTTCGAGTTTGATACCGCTAAGCGCATACTGTGCGAACAATTTGCCACTAAAAGTCTACAAGCCTTTGGTTGCGAGCAGTTGGTCACTGCCATAGGTGCCGCTGGTTGTGTTTTATTCTACGCTACAGAAACTCAGCGCACTGCACTACCCCACATTAATCGTATCCAAGCGGAGGATCGCGATGAAGCCGTGACGATGGATGCTGCAACACGTCGCAATTTAGAGATAGACACCAACCTAACGGGAGGCGAGTCCAACACGTTATTTGAGCTGTTCAATACCGCTGCCACCTCCATGGGCAGTCGTCTCTTATGTCGATGGCTGAACAGACCTCTGCGCCTAAAAGCCGTCCTTGAGCAACGGCAGCATGCTATTAGCACCTTGTTGCAAGACTATCGCTTTGAGATCGTTAAGACACCGCTAAAAATGATTGGTGATCTAGAGCGTATTTTGGGACGCATTGCTTTGCGCTCTGCACGTCCTCGAGATCTGTCGCGCCTGTGTCTGTCGTTGGCGGTCTATCCGCAATTGCAAAGCTTATTGGCAAATTTTTCGACCGAATTCAATAGCTCGGAGAGACTCGGTCAGCTTGCAAGCGATATTAGTACGTTTCCCGAGCTAGTCGCATTGTTAAACCGAGCCATCAAGGAAAACCCACCGGTAATAATTCGCGATGGTGGGGTCATTGCCAGCGGTTACGATAGCGAACTAGATGAACTAAGAGCATTGAGCACTAACGCCGGTCAATTTTTAATTGATTTAGAGACACGCGAAAAAGAACGCACGGGCATCAGCACGTTAAAGGTGGGTTATAACCGAGTCCACGGCTACTTTATCGAAATTAGTCGCGCGCAATCAGAAAAAGCCCCCATCGATTACATTCGTCGACAAACATTAAAAAATGCCGAGCGTTTTATTACGCCAGAACTAAAAACTTTTGAAGATAAAGCACTTTCAGCTAAAAGCCGTTCATTGACTCGAGAAAAAGCCTTGTACGAAGCACTTGTTGAGGAAGTCAATTTACATCTAGTCTCTCTGCAAACATCCGCTCACGGCATCTCTGAGCTCGACGTCCTTAACACCTTAGCTGAACGTGCGGATGCACTCAATCTGTGCTGCCCACAATTAAGTGACGCTCGCGGCATCAGCATAACCGCCGGACGCCATCCGGTAGTTGAACGCGTCCTGCAGAAAAACTTAAGCAATACTGTTCCCTTTGTTCCTAACGATGTTGAACTTGGCGAAACTAATTACAGTGAAATACCCCGCAATATGCTTATTATTACTGGTCCCAACATGGGTGGTAAATCGACATATATGCGCCAAACAGCACTGATCACCCTACTGGCGCACACCGGTAGTTTTGTACCGGCAGCGGCGGCTAGCATTGGTATTGTCGATCGTATTTTTACGCGTATTGGTTCATCCGATGATCTTGCCGGTGGCCGTTCGACGTTTATGGTGGAGATGACAGAGACAGCCAATATTTTACAAAACGCAAGCGCACGCAGCTTGGTGTTAATGGATGAAATTGGCCGTGGCACCAGTACTTTTGATGGACTCTCTCTGGCTTGGGCCTGTGCAGAATATCTAGCAATAAAAATAAAAGCACTGTGCTTGTTTGCCACCCATTACTTTGAAATTACCAGTTTACCCGAGCAGTGTGTGGGCGTACACAATATGCATTTATCGGCAACGGAGCATAACGATAACATTGTATTTTTATATCATATTGAAAAAGGCCCAGCGAGCCAGAGCTATGGTTTACAAGTAGCCAAACTAGCGGGGATACCACATTCAGTCATCGATGAGGCCAGTCATCAACTGCACCTGTTAGAGAATGGCAAGCATCCACATAGCGGCCACAATCGTACAAATGTTGCTATTGAGGAGTCAGAGATCACTGTTGCTGCAACAGCTATCGCTAACTCCTCAATAGCAGTGGTGCTGCATCCTCAACAAACCGAGCTATTCGCACCAACAAGTAGTCCGGCGGTACAAGCTTTAAATGAAATTGACGCCGACAATTTAACGCCTAAACAAGCGCTAGAATTAATTTATTATCTAAAAGATTTAGCCAAATAAATTACTTCTGCCATTTTTTTGTTGATTAAGTTTAACCCTTAATTAAAAAACTGTTAGAATACGCACCATAAATCGAAGCGTTTATTTATTTTATGAGCCGCTTATTCCTTGTGGTTTTAAACTTATAAACATTAGTTATTTACAATCCAAAACTTTAAGATCAAAGGAGCTATGTCAGAATGACATTTGTTGTTGGCGAGAACTGTATAAAATGCAAACACACTGACTGCGTAGAAGTGTGCCCCGTTGATTGTTTTTACGAAGGGCCTAACTTCCTTGTCATTGATCCCGATGAGTGTATTGATTGCGCCTTATGTGAGCCCGAGTGTCCCGTCGATGCTATCTTCTCTGAAGATGAATTGCCCGAGGGTCAGGAGTCCTTCTTAGAGCTTAATGCAGAACTTGCGGCTGTGTGGCCAAATATTACAGAAAAAATCGATGCGCCTGAAGACGCAGAAGAATGGGATGGAGTCGAGGGTAAATTAGCGCATTTAAAACGCTGAATCTAATTTGCTATCAGCTTTCATGACTAACACCTCAATACAGACTCGA
>JBLIME010000091.1:0-9938 GCA_047638515.1 Pseudohongiellaceae bacterium | reverse complement strand
CTCTCTGCCGAGGCTGCTGAGGACACCGCGGTAAGTTTACAACAACAACTGCCAGAACTGCGTGTTGGTTTAATTCACGGGCGCCTGAAGGCGCTTGAAAAAGAGACTATTATGGCGGAGTTTAAAGCGGGGAAGATTAATTTGTTAGTCGCTACCACCGTCATAGAAGTAGGTGTTGATGTCGCCAATGCGAGTCTCATGGTGATTGAGAACCCAGAGCGCTTGGGGCTTGCACAGCTGCATCAATTGCGCGGGCGGGTTGGGCGCGGACCGATAGCAAGTCATTGCGTGTTGCTTTATGGCGATGCGCTGTCACACAATGGCAAAGAGCGCCTTCAGGCCATGCGCGCAACTAACGATGGTTTTAAGATTGCTGAGATCGATTTAAAACTAAGGGGACCAGGCGAGGTATTAGGTACTCGACAAACCGGCGATATTAATTTTAAATTAGCAGATCTTCAGCGAGACCAACATCTGTTAGCCTCGATACACGAACAGGCCAAAGGTCTTATCAACACCCACCCCATCTTATGCGCACAGCTCATTCAACGCTGGGTCGGCCTCAGCGAGCAATTTGCTCAAGCCTAATCTCTAGCTGAAGATTGTCGACGGCGCCGAAGAACGTCGTCACTCACCTGCGCTTTTTACAAGTCCTGCGCAACCATAACAAAGGTCTCGCGTTTTAATCACGATGTTTATCTTGAATGAGTTATGGCTTCTCATCGTTCACTTTTTTTCAACTACACTAATGATTATGTATGATTTTAATTTTTAGGAGCTGTTCTAGCTATGCCATCTTCCATCGAACGTCTACTTATCGACTTAAATGTACCCTATCTACTTGCCAGTAAGGCCTCTTCTAACAATACTAAGCACCAAGATGACATCGTTCAGTTAAGGCCCTATAACGTTGTGCGTTCGATGTTTCTCAAAAATACTCGCAACGAAAAAATCATCGCAATCAGCCGCAACGATACCCTGTTAGATATTCAGAAAATTGATACTGTGTTTAATAGCAAGCATGTGGCTCTAGTTATTGACGAAGTTGAAGCCTACATAAAGGTCTCTAAATTAAGTGCTGTTTTAGTATTACCTGATTTAAATACGCTGCCAACTATCGTCGATAAAGGCCTGTTAGCCTATACCACTATTTACCTAGATATCGGTGCTGACCAGCAATATATTCAACTTGAGCAGCTTAACTTTCAAAAACTGATTAGCGGTGCAACTGTCAGCGATATAGCGGTATCGCTACCGGCTCTCAGTACACCATCTGATCCCGCAACCGACAGAATTTGTATTGAGCAAAGCCTGACTATGTTCACAGAGCTTCGTGTTAAGCAACGCCTAGAAGAAACCCTTGAATTTCCGCCACTGCCGGCCAGCGCTCAACAAATCATTTCGCTACGCACCAAGCGTGACGCTAACATTAGTGATCTAACTGACATTGTTGAACTCGACGCCAGCTTGTCGGCACAAGTCGTTAGTTGGGCTGCCTCGCCTTATTACTCGGTACCCGGCTCAATAAAATCTATTCACGATGCCATCGTGCGCGTCTTAGGTTTTGACATGGTGCTTAATTTAGGGCTGGGTTTATCGCTTCGCAATGCGTTAAAAATGCCCAAAAAAGGCCCCCACGGCTGCATACCATTCTTTGAACAGTCGGTTTATATGGCCACTGCGACAGAGGCTCTGGTGGCTTGCATTCCTCGTACCATCAGGCCTAATTTTGGCACCGCTTATTTGGTAGGCCTGCTCAATAATTTTGGTTATCTTGTTATTGCAGAGGTATTTAATAACCAGTTCACTGCCATTTGTGAATACATCGACGCTAATCCTCAGTCTTCCTATCAAGCTGTCGAGCGCCACATTATTGGCGTTGACAGAAACCAATTAGCCAGTTGGTTAATGGCTTATTGGAACATGCCCGATAGTGTCTGTAATAGTCTGCGTCACCAAAGCGATCCTAGCTATGAGGGTGCTGACTGGCAGTATTCGCTGCTTTTATATCTAGCTAATAAATTGCTACAAGAGCATGGCTTATTGATGGGCGCCAATAGCGACCCCATTCCAGATGTTTTGTTTGAGCGCTTAAAAATTGATCGAGCGGCGGCAACACAGGCCATTACTGACCTAATGGCTGCCAGCGATGAGTTAAAAGTTATCGCCAAACAAATGGGCGATTAGCGAGACAATCCTATAGAATGCATTAATTTAGCCAATACTTTTAACAAGAGTCCGTCAAAGGGGTCTTGTTAGCATCAAGAACAAGGTTTATTTTGACCAATAGCTCGACACCCCAAGACCTTTCATGCACAAATGCGCTCGACGACGGCTCTCCCTTTAAGCAGGTACTCTATCGCGAACCCCTTTGGCAAAGCGTGTCTCACAGACATCGGCACCTTGACGATTCTTTAAAGCAATGGCTGCTGGATCCGAGCTCGCTAACAAAAAAATTAATCACCTATTCGTCGGGTCAGTTGCGCGTTGAGGTGATCGATCAGCGTATTAAACGTGCGCGTTTTTCCGAATATAATGCGCTAAAAATTAAGCATCATCATCACGTAGTAGTGCGTGAAGTCATACTTTATAGCCGACAAACTGCCTTGGTCTATGCTCGCACCATCATGCCTTTGTCAACCCTGAAAGGCTCGCTGCGCAAACTCTACTACTTGGGTAATCGACCTTTGGGGGGTGCCTTATTTGCCGATCCGAGCATGCGACGGGGCCATCTTGAAATTGCTCCTATCGGACAAAATTATCTTCCTGAAAAAATTGCGCGAACGCTATCAACCCCCTCCACAGACCCCGACCAAAAAAAACTTAACCGTGACTGCTGGGGTAGACGCTCGCTATTTTTTCTTAGACATAAACCGCTGCTCGTGTGCGAAATATTTTTACCCGGATTAATCTAACCCCGCCAATGTTACCAGTACCAGTTTGTAACCAGCAACCGAGTACAGCTATTGACTAGCGTTCTTTGGTAGTGCGAATTTATATCGCTAGCTGGACTCTCGTACTCTGGGACCGCTTATTTAGTACTTTCAATCTAGCCGCATCAATGTAGTATCAGCATCGACAAACACTCAATCAATTAGTTAATTGTTATGCGCGCACCGACCCTAATAAAAATAGCTAAACCCTACTGGGAACTGATGCGTTTCCATCGTCCAATTGGCACCCTTCTGCTGTTGTGGCCGACGTGGTGGGCACTTTGGTTAGCGGCGGGAGGCTTTCCGAAAATCAGTTTGTTCATCATATTTAGCCTTGGAGTGGTGGTAATGCGCGCGGCGGGTTGTGTCATAAACGATATTGCAGATCGCAATATTGATAAGCACGTAGCACGCACCCACAACCGTCCTTTAGCCTCGGGAGCACTGAATCTAACCCAGGCAAAGGTCAGTTTTATTGCACTTTTAGTATTGGCCTTTGGGCTGGTATTACTCACTAATTTACTGACTATTGGCTTGGCTTTTATTGCGGTGATTCTCGCTAGTATCTATCCTTTTATGAAGCGCTTCACGCATCTACCTCAAGTAGTTCTAGGGGCTGCTTTTTCAATGAGTATACCCATGGCGTTTGCTGCCACTAACAATGCTCTCGATCCTTTAGTTGTCGTCATTTATTGCACTAATCTACTCTGGACCGTGGTCTACGACACCTTTTACGGGATGGTGGATCGCGATTTTGACAAAAAAATTGGTGTTAAATCAACCGCTATTTTATTTGAAGGCAACGAGCCGATCATTATTGGCAGCTTACAGGTGCTGACTTTTTTTGGCTTTATACTTATAGGGCAACGCTTTGACTTAGGGACTATCTATTACTTGGCAATTATGGCTAGTGCGGGCCTGATGATTTATCAGCAAATTCTTATCAGTCACAAGCAAACATCCCACTATTTCAAAGCCTTTCTCAATAATAATTGGCTTGGTCTTGTCATATTTGCAGGCATTGCTCTTAGCTATACGCTTAGTTAATCAACGTTAAGATTTTTCAGCCTCTCAATATGGTTAACATTGAACACTTCGTTTATCGTCATCATACGCGGTTAGGCAGGCATATCTTGTGTGCGCTTAAAACTCAAAAAAACTGTGCCTATAAGCCTATAAGCATGTAAGTAAGGCGCGGTTGCAAGAGCTAGTCGCTTCGACTATACGGAGGTCAATCGATGCTTGCTTCTACAAAACCGGCAGTAACGGTACTCAGATCAGTCGACTGCGGTCTTAATTCAGCGCTATTGATTTTATAAGCAATTAATATCTCTGCTTGTCATTTAACTGTCATACAATCGTTATCTAATAGTAGTCGCTGTTGATCACCTCGCTAAAGTATTGACCTATGGTCTAGGTACAGTGCAACGAGTATGAGTGATATGGAATAGCGTCATCCGCAATAAAGAGAGCCCGAAGAAATGAGCTTTGATAACACCAATCAAAACAGAACTATCTTAATTGTTGACGATGAGGCGCCGATTCGCGACATGTTACGTGTAGCCCTAGAAATGGCTAACTATCGCTGCCTCGAGGCTGAGGATGCCCAGCAAGCTCATTCAATTATTATCGACGAAAAGCCGCATTTAATCCTTTTGGACTGGATGCTGCCGGTCACGAGTGGCATCGAGCTCGCTAGGCGCTTAAAGAAGGACGAACTCACCCAGGATATTCCCATTATTATGCTGACGGCTAAGGGTGAGGAAGATAACAAAATTCAAGGACTCGAAGTCGGAGCTGACGACTACATCACCAAACCCTTCTCACCGAGAGAGCTAGTCGCTCGGCTAAAAGCGGTGTTGCGCCGCGCTAATAATGGCGGTATCGAAGAGCCCATTGTAGTCGACGATTTATGCATGGACCCAATTAGCCATCTTGTCACCATCAGCGAGCAGGCTCTTCAAATAGGACCTACCGAGTACCGTCTATTGGAGTTTTTTCTAACCCATCAAGACCGAGTGTACACTCGTGGCCAATTACTCGACCATGTGTGGGGTGGCAATGTTTACGTGGAAGAGCGCACCGTCGACGTCCACATTCGTCGCCTCCGCAAAGTCTTACAAATTGAAAATTACGACCGCTTTATTCAAACAGTTCGAGGGACCGGTTATCGCTTCTCGACGAAGCTAGCTATAAAAGCATAGAATACGTTTTTTATTTGTAGAGGAATCCGCTCTTGACCCAACATGGTGTTAAGTCAGAAATAAATCGACTCATTGGCTGGCTGGTACTTTCTGTTGTCATAGGACTACTTCTCGGGCACGTTCTGCTCACCATCATTGCAGGCACCTTGCTGTACATTGGCTATCAGCTAATGAATATGCGACGTCTACTCAAATGGCTTAAGCATCATCGCCTACAAGAGGTTCCCGATGCGAACGGTCTTTGGGGTGAAATTTTTGACCTACTTAGTCGCCGTAAGCGACTTGAGATTCGCGAGAAAAAGCGCTTTAAAGCGACAATTGCTCGTGTAACGGCAACCACCTCAGCCCTCAACGACGCAGTCATCGTGCTCAACACTAACTACGGTTTAAGTTGGTGGAATGAGGCAACCGAGGCACTACTCGACTTAAAGCCGCGAGATTCTGGCAGTTCCATCATTAACTTTATCCGCCACCCAGACTTTGTCGCCTATCTTGAATCGAACAAATACGATATCCCGTTAACGCTGCCATCGCCAAGAAATCAGGAAACACAGCTAGAATTTCAGTTTACGCCCTTTGGTGAAGGTGAAGCGCTGTTAGTTATTCGCGACATTAGCCGCATCTACAAACTCGAACAAATGCGCAAAGATTTTGTAGCCAACGTCAGTCACGAGTTGCGCACGCCGTTAACGGTTATCCGCGGTTACTTAGAGGTGTTAGAAGATAACTTATCAAAGGACTTGCAAGATCATCACCTACCGAAAGCGCTTCAACAAATGCAGCAGCAATCCCTGCGGATGACGACCTTGATTGATGATCTTACGATGCTCTCTAAGCTAGAGACGGACGCAATTAACCGTACCCAAGAATATGTTCAGCTGAATCACCTACTAGAACTAGTCTGCGATGAAGCCCGCGCCATCAGTGGCGATAAACATCCGATTGCCTTAACCTGCGCCGACAACATTCAACTCCTCGGCAATAATCGTGAGCTCCACAGCGCTTTTTCTAACCTTATTACCAATGCAGTAAAGTACTCTCCCGAAGGTAAAACCATTGATATTACGGTATCAGACAATCTTGCGCATAATTTACTCGTAGAAATTAAAGACCAGGGCATAGGTATAGAACAGCAACATATTAGTCGCCTAACCGAACGTTTTTATCGCGTTGACTCTAGTCGGTCGATACAAACTGGCGGTACTGGATTAGGGCTCGCTATCGTAAAGCATATTTTATTGCGTCACGATGGTCGTCTGCAGATACAAAGCACCTTAGGCCTAGGCAGCACGTTTCGATGTATTTTTCCAAAAAAGCGGGTTAATGATGACGAGACCTTAACCGATGGCAGCTTAACCAGGAAAGGCTAACAGTAGCTAAGCACCAGTGGCCTTTATGACGACCCCCGCGCCTAGCGACCTAACTTTTTAGACCCAATGCTATTTGTGCGATCAACAGATACATAGACTGTTAGCGGTCGTAAATTATAGCAATTGAAATTTCATGAGTGTGGTTGTTAATCTAGGCCAGTGATGTCTCTCTTAGTTTAATTTCTGATGTAGTTCTTAGCTTAGCCCTCTAAATAATAATCCGTTTCGTTATTAGCTGAGAGATTACAACACCAGCTACTTCAACGTCGCTTAGTGGTTGTTGTAAAGGTCACATTAAATAGACAGTTGCTACTGTCAGTATTTGTTATCGATGTCTATTCTCGTTGGAATAATGACCAAAGGCTTCAAAGTAGCACAGAGCTTCTCATGCTGGTTTTAATTCTACTTACACCTAGATCTGCACCTGTACTTACATTTACACCCACACTTACTTTTTGAGTTTTTTATTTTATGCACTGTCAGTTCATTTCTAGTATTAACGATGTAGATTCCCTTATTTGGAATCAATTAAGTGGCGTTGATTATCCATTCTTACGCCATGAATTTTTTGCTGCACTAGAAAACAGTGGCAGTACTACTAAAGCAACCGGCTGGCAGCCTCACCATTTACTCGTAAAAGATGGGGACGATGTTATAGCCGTCATGCCTTTATTCTTGAAAACTCACTCTTATGGCGAATATGTTTTTGATTGGGCGTGGGCCGATGCTTTTCATCGTCATGGCTATGAGTATTATCCGAAGTTATTAAACGCGATTCCTTTTACTCCGGCGACAGGACCCCGTTGGGCAATTGCCAAGGCTTACGATGCGCAAAGCGTGGTTGCCTTTTTATTTGAGGGCATAGAGGCCGAGGCGAAAAAATTAAATCTATCGTCGACACATTTTTTATTCACCGATAAAGAAGACAGTGTCAGCTTTGACGAAAAAAAATATTTGAAACGCACCGGCTGCCAGTATCATTGGTTAAATAAGAATTATCAGAGCTTTGATCATTTTTTAGAATCTTTCGCCTCACGCAAGCGAAAAAACTTGAAAAAGGAAAGACAAAAGGTCTACGACCAAGACATTACGTTAACGATAAAGACTGGTGCCGACATCAATGCCGACGACTGGCATCATTTTTACTTGTTTTATCACATGACCTATTACAAGCGCAGTGGTCGCAAAGGCTACTTAACCGAGGCGTTTTTCCCTTTGTTGACACAACACTTGAATGAGCATCTGGTCATGGTGCAGGCCACGAAAGACGGCGAAATTATTGCAGCGTCGCTTTATTTTAAAGACAGTAAAGTGCTCTATGGACGCTATTGGGGCTGTAAAGATGAGTATGATCACCTGCATTTTGAAGCCTGCTACTATCAGGGCATCGAGTTTGCAATTGCCAACAATATCCAACGCTTCGACCCAGGTGCTCAGGGCGAGCATAAAATTCAACGTGGTTTTACACCGGTGCCCACCTACTCTCATCATTGGATTGAAAACAAATCCTTTGATGATGCCATCAGACGCTTTATAGATACCGAGTCCGTCGAGATAGCCGCCTATATTGAGCACGCGAGTCAGCGCCTACCTTTTAAGTTGGAGCAGTAAACTGAGCAGGTATTGCCGTGAGAGCTAGGCGCACCCAATAGTCAATCGGGGTTAATCACAGAGTTGTCTATTAAGGTGGCAGTGTTGCCAGTCGCAGTAGAGCTGGCATAGATAAGTAAATCGTCGTAAAGGTGAGGCCGAGCTCCAGACCGATAAACGCTTAACACCGGCTTATTTGAAGGTTCGTCGGGTCGCGAGCTCAAGTCTTGTCAAGTGTATAGGCGTCACTCTCTCATTTTATGATATTGTGATTTCGTACCGAGAGATCGAGCTCAGGCCTTTTATGAATGTCGCGTCTGGACGGTAAGTTCAAATTCAAGCTTTTATGCAGACATGCATTCGCTGTCAGGGTTTGTTATTGCTGAATAAAAATCGCGGCAATGACAGGCCCATAAATATCGCTGCAATACGCAATGTCAATATAGCCGTCATGCCCAGCGCTATCGATAAGCCATCGGCAATACCGATTAATTGCAAGACTAAAAATAAAGAGCCCCCACCAATCGCCGCTGACGCATAAATTTCTTTGTGGAACACTAGCGGAATATCGTTGCACAGTACGTCTCTCATAATGCCACCGACAACGCCCGTAAATACACCCATTATCAGACTAATCTCTGGTGTAAAGCCAAGCACTTGGGCTTTTTGTATACCTGCAACCGTAAAAAAAGCTAAGCCAATGGCATCGCAAACTTCTAGTACTCGCATCGGCATTCGATAATACTTTACAACAATAAAAGTGGCGGTCGCTGCAGCGCAGCCGACCCAAAGAAAATATGTGTTTTCAATCCACACAATAGGATGCGCGCCAATTAATAAGTCTCTAACGGTTCCACCACCCAGGCAGGTGATAATGGCGACGACAAGCACGCCAAATATATCTAATTTTTTGTAACTGGCCGTCAAGGCGCCGGATATTGCAAACACCGCAACACCAAAAAAATCTAAAAATTCGAATAGAGTCATCGTCATAAGTTAACCGTTAAATTGCCATACCACTAATTGATTATTAGCGGGCATTGCATTGTCTTCTTTAAAAGAAAAACCGCAGCTCATTGCTAGTTGATCCACTTTTTCAAAATCTCGAATTCCGCGCTCAACATTAGACGCTTTTAAATGTCGATCAAATTGCTGATTGCTGTCGCTAGTAAACTTATCGTCGTAATTGAAGGGGCCATAGACAATTAGCTGTCCATTTGTCTTTAAATACATCGAGGCTTTTTTTAGACACTTGTCGACAACAGACCAGGGCATAATGTGGAGTGTGTTGGCCATAAAAATTGCGTCATAACGGCTCTCTAACTCCATGTCTTGAGTAACATCTAATGTAATCGGCGCTAATAGATGACTTAATTCAGCTTCGGCGACCCAACAATTAATGCCTTCGTGGTTGTCTATAACATCGCTGGTTTGCCAGATAAGATGTTGTAAACCCTCTGCAAAATAAGCGGCATGTTGCCCCGTGCCACTGCCAATCTCAAGCACCGACTTGGCCTTTATCAAGAGTCGTGAGAGTTGCTTTAAAATGGCAGCGCTGTTGTTGGCACAAGCGGCCGAGTAAGGTTTCGTCATTACTTTTTATCATCGGTGGCGAATTGACTAAATAGAGTTTATTGCGGTTATATACAGTGATGCAGGATAAATAGTTCTGCTTTATGGCGAGTCAGCTTGTCGAATCGTTTATGCACTATAGACTTTTCGAGCGATTAAAAATACTGCGTTTTTTAGCTTCGCAGATATTCATTCAATCATCGGCCCTATTTTCTTACTAGAACTCTAATAATCTCGCCCTGAGAGTAGCCGCTGTCTCCATATGACCA
>JBLIME010000090.1:0-9964 GCA_047638515.1 Pseudohongiellaceae bacterium | reverse complement strand
ATGTCCAGATAATTCAGGGCTTGGCAGATGTAATCCACGATTGTTTAAAAAGATACTGTTAACAAACTCTATACTAGCGCGAGGCGAGGGCAGTGGTTGTAAAACCGCAAAGTACCAAAAAAAAACTTGAAGTAATAAAGGAATATTGCGTAATGTCTCTACGTAAATGGCGGCTATACGCGCGGCGATAGGGTGACCTGACAAGCGCATAATGCCTACAAAAAAACCAATCGCAGTTGCAAAAATTATTGATATAAAAGACACCAGTAAGGTGTTGAGTAATGCGGTAATAAATAGGCGTAAATAAGTACTTGAAGCGTCGTAGTGAATTAAGCTCGAGGCAATATTAAAGCCCGTCGCGTCTCCTAAAAAGTCAAAGCCCGAGGCGATACCCTGATCGAGCAGATTGCTGCTAGCATTATCGATAATAAAAACGAAGAAAGAAATGACAACACCAAAAAGTATTGCCTGATAGCCAATGTTGCGCACGCGAGTCTTATGGAAGAAGCTTAGAAGTAATTTCATTATTGGTGATAACGCTGTTGGAGAACTGTGAAGCGTCTCTTTTTACAAGTTCTCTTGCAAAATATCGAGCTCCAGTACTAAACGACAGCGAACCTTCGATGGAAACAAGCCTCGAGTTTAGCACTGAAGTCAAGACAGAAGCGATCGCTACCAATTAGTGCAGGGGTATTGCATATAGAATACCGCCGTCACGCCACAATTTGTTTAGGCCTCGGGGTATTTGCAATAAGCTTTGCTCGCCCACGTTGCGCGCATAAATCTCACCATAGTTACCAACGGCTTTAACTACATTAGCTGACCAGTCGGGAGCCAGGTTCAGGTTTTTACCATTGTCACCGCTCGCGCCTAAGAAGCGCAGAACTCGTGGGTTTTTATGGTCCTTAAAGGATTCAATATTGCTTTGAGTGATATTCAATTCTTCCGCTTCAATTAAAGCCATAAGTGTCCACTTAACCACATCAAACCACTCGTCGTCGCCATGACGTACTGCGGGCCCTAGAGGCTCTTTAGAAATAGTCTCTTCTAAAATCATATGGTCATCGGGGGTTTGCATTTTAAGTCGCTGTGCCGCTAAGCCTGATTTGTCACTAGTGTAGGCGTCGCAGCGACCTAGGTCATAGGCACTGGCTACCTCGCTTGATTTCTCAAATAAAACCGGCTTGTAAGTCAATTTGTTGGCGATAAAGAAGTCGGCAATGTTGGTCTCGGTACTGGTGCCGGTGTTCATACAAATAGAGGCACCATCGAGTTCTTTTGCATGGGCAACTCCTAGACTTTTGCGCACCATAAAGCCTTGTCCATCGTACAAATTAACACCCGCAAAGTTGAGTCCTAGCTTCGTATCGCGACTTAAGGTCCACGTCGTCACGCGCGATAGCACATCGATCTCCCCGGTTTGCAGAGCAGTAAAGCGTGTTTTACCCGAGGTGGGTACAAAGATGACTTTTTTGGCATCACCAAGTACTGCTGCGGCAATGGCTCGGCAAACATCGACATCCATACCTTCCCAATTGCCTTGCTTGTCGGGGTTAGAAAAGCCTGTAAGTCCATTGGTGACACCGCACTTTAGGTTATCTCTAGATTTAACGGTATCGAGGGTGGCAGCTGCGACTAGAGGCGCAAGTAGCACGGCTGATATCGAACAAACGAGACTAAATATTAAGCTGACTGTGGTCTTAATCATAAAAAAATACCCCTGATAACAATGTAGACAAATATACAGGCCGTGTGCTGCATAAACTGACAGCAACTGCCGCTTAGCGCATTGTTCATTCCCCTTTTGAAGATTTAACAGTGCTAGGGACCTAAGTTGTCCCATTTTTTAATTATAACCAAGATTATATCGGCGTGATATCGACTTAAAAGCAACTATTAAGTCGGCTAACGATGTGTCTGTAGCGCAGATACATAAAAGCTTGGTTTACTCTTCTGCAGTGCGGAGGCGATGCCAAAAGTTTTCGCGCTGTTGGGGCGATGCTCGACCGGTCTAGTTTGTTGCTGTTGTAGGGTAGTTGTCGAGCTTAGCGGACAATCCATGACTTTATAAATTGAAGCGTTCTCTTAAAAATTCAGCGACACCATCTTCCTTATGATGACCTATGACGCCGGTAGCTGCAGATTTTATCTCGGCTTTAGCATTGCTCGGTGCGAAGCTTTCATTGGCAATAGCAAACATACTAAGGTCGTTATCGCTGTCGCCAAAACACATAACGTTTTTGGCTGCTAGCTTATCCCGAAGGGCCTCAACTGCACTGCCTTTGTTCGCTTGATTGTGGTGAATGTCCATCCATTTCAAGCCACTGCCCTCGACTGCGGGACCGGAGTAAGCAATAAGGTGCGTTTGTGTATTGATTAATGTGCGCATAGCGTCAATGTCGTCGGCGTGGCCAATCATGCTGATGTTAGTAATGTGAACATTAGTCGGCATCTGCCCAACGGGTAGAATGTTTGAGTTGGCGCGAGATAAATAAGTTTCTAGGAGCTTCTGTTCTACCGGATGTTGCACCGCAGGGTGATAAATATGGTGTTGATTGTGGTCGTCCACAGCAGAAATAAAGGGTGTAATTTTTTGTAGAAAGCTGCCTTCCAGTACATATTGAACATCTGCAGCGCTAAGTAGGTTATCGAGGGATAAGGATTCATTCTGAGGGTCCCAGACAATAACTCCGTTACTATAAATGTGCGGCAAGATGAACTTGTGACCTGCGACAATGTGTTCTGCTGAATATTGAGTGCGCCCGGTAGCGACGGTAAAGGCAATCTCGTTGGCCGAGAGTAACTCTAACGTCTCTTTCGTAAAGTTAGATATTTGCGAGTTCTCGTTAAGTAGGGTGCCGTCCAAATCAAAAACGATAAGATCCATAATCATAGTATAGCTAAGCTTCTTTTTCTGACGTGTGTGAGAAGATATCGCCTAAGACGTACAGGAGAGATACCGTGAAAGAGTACTGGGTAATTATTCTATTATTGAACCATACGAATATTACGGTTAAGCGCGCCGCTTAGATTGATTGTTAGGTATCTATACAACGAAGTCTAATATTATGCACAGTTAATTGAGTCGTATATTCAGACCGACTTATGCTCCTACCAGTGGCCAGTCCCCTCACTACCTTTCCATGGGCCGATGATCTCATCGCTGACCCAGCCTCCGTAAAAGCCACCGTCTTGAGGTTTAACCCGCTCGTCGTCAATAAAACAATGGATGCGACCCGGGTAGAAAGCGAAATGATTTTTAAGCGGCAGAAAAGCACCAGCTGGTTTAGGGTAGCTCCATGCAAGCATTTCCATCGAGTCATCGCGTTTGAGGGCCCAGTAACTGGCCCTACCTTTCCATTCACAATTTGAGCTACCGTTCAAAGTTTGCAGTTGTTCGAGATCAATGTCAGCAGCGGGAATATAGAAGGTCGGTGGGCTCGCGGTCTCAAGTAGACGGTAGCACCGTGAACTTTCAGCAATGATGCGGTCGCCGTCGAAGACACTCACCCTTCTTGAGTCTTGCTGCAACACAGGGGGTCTCGGATAGTCCCAAACTGATTCTTGTGCAGTCCTAGGTTGCGTTGCAAATGTTGGTCGTTTAGAGCCGTCGTATTTCCACATGCTAGTCGCCTTTAATTGTCATTGTGCTTACGGTAGAGCTTTGGTCAGCCCGTCAATATAACTATCGAAATTATGAATATTGCTGTGGTTGGCACCACTTATCACTAATAATCTACTCGGTTGTTGCGTGAGCTGTTGTAGTCTTTGACTATGAGTAATGGGAATAAAGTCATCCTTGTCTCCATGAATTAACAATACTTTACTGGTCACACTCTGAATAGCTTTGTCAGTCTCAAAAGGGTAGCGCAACAACCATGATGGAGCAAAAGGATAACGTCGCTTCGCCATATCGATCATAGAGGTGAACGGCGAGACTAAGACTAACAGTGCTGGCTTAACCTGCCGAGCGAGCTCAGTCGCGAGCGCACTGCCAATAGAGCGGCCATAAATAACAACGGGTTTAGACGCATACTGTGGTGCTATAAAATCCCAAGCTACACGCACATCTTCTTCAGCTTGAGCTTGGCTCTTGAGAGTGCCGGTACTTTTCCCATAACCCCGATAATCAAAAATGAATAGATCGTAATTTGCCTGCTGGTAAAACTGTAAATCAGTGACCCAGTCAACCAAGTTACCTGCATTGCCATGTAAAAAAAAGATTAGGCCCTTTGAATCTTCTTGCTCAAAGTGAAGTGCATTTAAGATGGCGCCATCAACAGGTAAGTTAATCTCGTTGAAGGACGCCTTAAAATCAAATTTATAATCTTTGGGTAAGGCCTCGGCAGCAAATATAAGTTTATCTTGAAAAATATAAAGCGCTGCCATTGCGGTGATGTAAGTGAGCGTGAGGACAGCGGTTAAAGGGGCAAAAATGCTTTTTATCATTAATTTTTCTACGTGTCGGCGATAAGTGTGTTTAACTGCATATTTAGGATCATTTACGTTCTAGTGCCTGCAATTAGTCAGTTATTCAGTCATCGTGATGCAATTGATGAAGAACATTATGGCGTTAAGTTTAATCGTTGCGGCCAAAACCTTTCAAACTATTCATACCTATGATGCTATTCCTTAATCAAGCGACTATTAAATTCTCGCCTATTTTGTTCCCTTTGTTGTGGTCTACGGGCTTTATTGGCGCTAAATACGGACTGCCTTATATCCAACCCTTTAGCTTTTTAGCGCTACGCTTTTTGGTGGTGTTAATTTTATTTGGCGGTATCATCCTGGTGCTCAGACCGGCGATGCCGAAGAGTTTAGGTGTCTTTAGCTCAGTATTCGTCTCGGGGCTACTGATACATGGGATCTATTTAGGCGGTGTTTTTTTATCGATCAAACTCGGTATGCCGGCGGGTATGGCTGCAGTCATGGTTGGTGCCCAGCCGGTGTTAACAGTATTGCTTGCTAATGGCCTGTCATCGATGAAGCTGTTATTGGTGGCTCTTTTAGGTTTTGTGGGCTTGTTGCTCGTGTTATCCGTGGAGAGTTCTGGCAGCGACAAACCGCTCGCCATACTGACCTATCTTCCCGTTATCTTGTCGCTGTTGGCGATTACTTACGGCACTATTTATCAGAAAAAATATTGCTCGAATGTACATATTATCTCGCAAGCTTTTTTGCAGTATATCCCTACTGGCATATTGTTCTTGTTGGCCGCGCTAGTTTTCGAAAGCGGGAGTTTTACCGCGATCGTATGGCATGTAGATCTTTTTTTTGCCTTGTTTTGGCTGGCTATTGTTCTGTCAATTGGTGCGGTATTGTTAATGAATGTCTTGTATCAAAATAATTCAGCTAATGTTGCCGCTAGCTATTTTTATCTGTCGCCGCCCGGCACATTAATAATCGCCTATTTTTTGTTTGACGAGCAACTGAGCCCGCTTAATTTGTTGGGTATCTGTCTCGTTGTTCTGAGTGTCTACTTAACCACAGTCTTGAATAAAAAATTCACGGTACAGATTAAAAAGTGAGAAGCTATCTTGGCCATTAAGCCAACAATTTATAAGTTATCAATAGCCTTAGCGGATATCGATAAAAATTATTATGACCAACTTAATTTAACCGTGGCTCAACACCCCTCTGAGACGCTAGAGCGTATGTTTGTCAGAATATTAACTTACTGCACCAACGCATCGAGTGGCCTTAACTTTACGGCCGGTCTATCGACACCCGACGAGCCAGACATTGTAGAGATGGATTTGCAGGGCAGTATGCTGCATTGGATAGACGTTGGTGAGCCCGCGTTTGAACGTATTAAAAAAGCCTCTCGACTTGCACAAACCGTGAGTATTTATAGTTTTAATCGCAAAGGCGAGACTTGGTGGCAGCAGCAGCGATTATTGTTTGATAAGTTAAATATCAATGTGAGTCAATTTAATTGGCCACAGATACAAGAACTTGCGGGCTTAGTTGAGCGCACTATGGAGCTGTCCATCACTATTAGTGAAAATACTTTCTTTGTCGCCAGCTCAAAGGGTAGTGTCGAGGCCGCCTGCATTCATTTAAAGTCAGCCAGTAAAGCCCCTAATAAAATGTGGTGACTGTTCTTTTAAAGCGTAGGAATCACACATGCCATAGAACAAATAACACATGAAAATACTAGTTCTCAGACATACTGCACGATCTTTTTGTTGATTCGAGGGCTGGGGCTTGTAAAAAACACTGGCCACCAGCCTTAGTTTGGCACAACAAGTCTGAGTTCGCGCGCTAACATCAGCTAGCCCCAAACTCACCGAGGCACCTGGTGCTCAGCGTGCTGATGCTGAGTGGGTATGAGGTCTAGAGCGAGTATCAGGCGCAATCCAACAGCTTAAAGAAGTGGCCCCCCTACACAAAGCTTTTTCTTATCAAGTTAGCACCCATAATAAAAAAGAAAATAAGCACCACTTTTTTAAAGTGCACCGCATTTATACGTCTACGAATAAGCTCTCCAAGACTAAGTCCTATCAAGGTAGGAATAATCATCGCCATCGATTGAAGTGAAATTACTGGTGTTAATAGTCCGTTGTATAAAAAGCCAAGTGCTAGTGGAACGCAACCCACTAAAAAAATAAAACCGCTAACACTCACAAATTGATCTTTTTCAACGCCTCTACCAATTAAATACATAGTGACTGGGGGCGAAAACACAGCGGTTAAGCCACCCATAATACCCGCTGCCACACCAAAGATAACTTGCATAGACTGGTTGGCACGATCTGGAATACTCGGGGGCTTAAACAGTAAGTTCGTCGATGCAAAAACAATAACCACAATACCGAGAAAAGCGGTCACGGCAGTAGATGAGACCTTGGCTGTAAATGTGGTCGTAATCAAGAGACTAATAAAAACAACCGTGGCGAGCAGCCAATATTGACTAATGATCAGTCGATGATTTTTAGCCCGATAAAATTGCCAAGTATTTGCAAACACAATAGGAAAAACCATTAGTGTAATAGCAAGTTTAGGATCAATGAATTGCGCCATCAGACCGACGGCTGCGACAGGTAAGCCTAATCCCATAGTCCCCTTCACCATCCCCGCCACTAAAAAAGCAAAAAAAGAAATGAGCAGCCACGTCTCCATAATGAGTTCCCAGACAATCAGTCGGTAAAGTAAACCGCAAGCAGTCTATACCATTCTCGAGTGTTTTTTCTCTATTTTCGAGCAGCTTTCGCTATTGCACGGTTTAGTCATTCGAGCATTGAATTTTACAGTGATTTAGTTATCCCATTAGCGTTTTATCTGTTACCCCGTTATTCCATTAGTACATAAATCTTATCTCTGTCGTTTTCACTCGGGCTCGGACCTATGCTAAACATAGAGCCATGATCAGACGAGTATCTACAAAGCCCAAGCTATGTTGACATCGAGAGTGTTTAATTATGCGGCTATTGCATCAGTCAACGACCCTATCAGCTTTTCACTTGATCAGCCGACATTGCTTCTATTTGGTTATTTTGGCGTAGTTACGAGGTCACGACGAAATAGCGCAATCTTGAAATGGCTATTTATCTTGCTGCCCGTATCGCGTTGTTTTTTGATGTATGTCTAATCCTCAAGACACGGTCGTTGAGTGCAATGGACCAAAGTTAACCGGTGATTGAGTGTGTCTGCGACAATAGCGAAGTTGATATGGCAACACTCAGACTTTAGGTCGATGTACACAAGTCAGTTGCGAAAGGTTGATTGTTGTTTGACCAATATTGACGAGCACAAGCTCTAGAAACTATATCGAAATATTTTGATATAGTTTCTAGAGCTTGTTATAGTGCCGCAATGAATTCACGCAGTCTCAGTTTTTTCAGTTTATCGGGGTTCAATAAAGCCGTCGGTGAGCCATTGCGACTCGAGATACTGCGCATACTCGCTCAAGATTCTTACAGTGTATTAGAGCTTTGCGAGATACTACGCCACAAACAGTCGGGAATGAGTCATCACCTTAAAATATTAGCTGAAGCCGGTCTGGTGGCTAAACGCCGCGAGGGCAACACTATATTTTACAGTCGAGCCCTACCTAACGCCGCTTGTCATTTAGCGGAGTTACAAAAACAGCTATATGTGACTCTTGATGTTATCGATATCTCTTCAGAGATGGTGGCTAGGCTAGAGCAAATTAAGGTCATACGTGTCAGTCAGTCTCAAGACTTTTTTGCGCTTCAAGCTAATAATTTCAAAGAGCGTCAAGACTTGATCGCCGAGTATCCTGTCTACAGTAGCGCAGTTGATGAGCTACTAGATAAAACGCTGTTAGCCGGGCATGACTGTGTTGTCGAAGTGGGGCCTGGGGCCGGTGAGTTTTTACCGGTATTGGCTAAGAAATTTACACACGTTATCGCACTAGATAGTGCCGTATCGATGTTAAATAATGCTAAATTTTATTGTAGCCGTGAGCAGGTTGTTAATGTTGATTTTGTTAAAGGCGATACGCAATATTTAAGGCAAGAAACGGTAACTGCAGATTGTATTGTGATGAATATGGTGCTGCACCACACCCCATCCCCTGCAGATATTTTTATGGATGCTAGCAGTGCCTTAACCTTGAATGGTGCCCTGCTGGTCACCGACTTGTGTCGTCATGATCAAGCTTGGGCGAAACAAGCTTGCGGCGATCTTTGGCTGGGTTTTGAGCCCGAACAATTGGAGCGTTGGGCATCGTTAGCAGGATTTAAAAAAGTGCAAAGTAACTACCTAGCCTTGCGCAATGGTTTTCAGATTCAGCTGCATCAATTTGTAAAGGCGGTGTAAAAGTTTAACGTTTTAATGATTAGTTGATTATAAAGACTATTCCAGTTGGTATTACCGAAAAATTTCCGATGAGCATGCGGCGACTAATTGAGGAACAAATATGACAGAAATAACAGCACAAGATACAAAAAGGCTACCGTGTCGTGGTTGCACCAGTGATTGTAAGAATTATGATTTCTGTGACGGTAATTTGTGGAGGCAAGCTCCAGCTGAAATTCATAGTCAACAACCACCAAAAAACAAATAACGTGAACTGTTGCATTGTCTAAGCCAAAAACAGCAGTTGCGTCACTAAGACTCTTGTTAAAAATTGCTGAGTAAGACATTTGTGAGTTTTATTGTCACAGCGTTCGTACGTTAAAGCTAATTATCAGCGGTTGATGACAGATGATGCACAGGTTTTACATCAACGATAATTTTATATTTGTATATTAATCAAGAGGAGGCAAATATGTCGGAATATTCAGTATTTACATCGGAGTCGGTATCCGAGGGACATCCAGATAAAATGGCAGATCAAATCTCTGATGCTATTGTCGATGCGATGTTGAAAGATGACCCAAATTCGCGTATTGCAGTAGAAACCCTGGTAAAAACCGGCATGGTTGTACTTGCCGGTGAGGTGCGGACCTCGACTTACGTAGATTTAGAAGACGTGGTTCGCGATGTGATTTTGGATATTGGTTATGATTCAAGTGACGTCGGTTTTGATGGTGCATCCTGCGCGGTATTAAATGCCATCGGTAAGCAGTCCGTTGATATTGCCGTGGGTGTCGATGAAGCCGACGATAAAGATCAGGGTGCTGGTGACCAAGGTTTAATGTTTGGTTACGCGACTAATGAAACTGAAGTGCTAATGCCTGCGCCTATTTACTACGCACACCGCCTGGTAGAGCGCCAAGCTAAGCTGCGTAAAAATAACACGCTAAATTGGTTGCGCCCCGATGCAAAAAGTCAAGTAACCTTGCGGTACGAACACGGAAGACCTGTTGCTATTGATGCTGTTGTTTTATCTACACAACACGATCCAAGTATCAGTCTTGGCGATCTGCGCGAAGCGGTGTTGACAGAGATTATCAAACCAGTGTTGCCCGAGGAATGGCTGCACAAAGATACTTTATTTCACATCAACCCCACTGGTAATTTTGTAATTGGTGGCCCGGTGGGGGACTGTGGCTTA
>JBLIME010000089.1:0-10004 GCA_047638515.1 Pseudohongiellaceae bacterium | reverse complement strand
AGATATCTGCGTCGCCGCCGAGGCAATTCAACAGTTATTAATGCTTACACAGTAACGCATTTATTAAAAAAGGGAGCTATGCCCCCTCTTTCGACGAACTAATAGCCCTAAGAACTTTAGGGCTCATACCCGTGGCAACTACCCCTTTGGCGCGTCAGCCGGTGCGGGAGCTTCTGCAGTCACTTCACTGTCTGCTTCAACTTCAACAAATTCGTCTTTGTTGGGTGCAGCCTGAGTGCTCGCAACGCCGGAAAGACAGGCATCTGCGATGGCAGTAGTGTAGAGTTTTATAGCACGGATCGCGTCATCGTTACCTGGGATCACGTAGTCAATGCCATCTGGATTACTATTTGTATCGACGATGCCGAAAACCGGTATGCCTAACTTGTTAGCTTCATTGACAGCGATGCGCTCGTGGTCGACATCAATAACGAACAACGCATCGGGTAAGCCACTCATATCTTTGATACCACCGATAGAGAGCTCAAGCTTTTCCATAGCGCGCTTACGCATGAGTGCTTCTTTTTTAGTTAACTTGTCGAAAGTACCATCTTTACTTTGAGCGTCAAGCTCCCGATAACGACGGATAGACGCACGAATAGTTTTGTAGTTAGTTAACATGCCGCCTAACCAACGATGGCTAACAAACGGCTGGCCAGAGCGCTCTGCCTGCTCTTGAATACTTTTCTGTGCAGCTCGCTTGGTGCCGACCATTAAGATCTTTTTCTTCTGTGCAGCCATTTTTTGAATAGCTTTCAAGGCGTCGTTGAACGCTGGGACAGTTTGCTCAAGATTAATAATGTGGATTTTGTTACGATCGCCAAAGATATATTGACCCATCTTTGGGTTCCAGTAGCGAGTCTGGTGACCAAAGTGAACACCGGCTTGGAGCATTTCGCGCATACTTACTGTAGACATATTATTTCCTATTTACTTGGGTTAGGCCTCCATACATCCCGAAAATCAACCTTCAATAACTTTTTACTAATTTTACTGAAAGCACCCAGATTAACGTGACGATGTATGTGTGACGATTATTTACCTGTTAAAATTGACAAATGAGATTGAACAGCCCCTTTGCGGGCCGCTTTATACCATAATATAAAAGAAATATAAAGCAATTTAGGCTAGCCGTACCCATGTTTGAGCGATGCCAATCAAACGGACCAAGGGCAGCTCAAAAGTTCTCGGACATTCTTAAGCATCTGCTTGACCAGCCACATTTTGAGGAGGCGCATGAAATAGCGCTGCTTTTAGTCACTATAACCGCTAACTATTTATAAAAAGCATGAATCATAAGGCCAGCCGCCTCTTGAAGATGTTGGTCCTCGACGACCTTAAACAGCCGCTTTTCGCCCTCTGACAAGCAAACCGAGCTAATTACTTTTGCCTATAAGCGATATTGCATCAATTAAGCCGTATAATAAGTTAAGTGCGCTATTATACAGCTAGTTATGTCGATGCTTTGCTGCCACCGTGGTCTAAATAGGCGGTATAAAGAAACACTGGTGTAAGAGATATCACCATGAAGAAAGACTCTTACAACCGAGCCTGTGATAAAAAGGCACTGCCATACACGAGCACTTTTCTAATCGATAAGCCTTACCTAACAAAGTGTCTTGAATGGCTTATAGATAAGACAACACAAAACATTATTTTTGGCTGCCGCTTTAGTCGTCGGCAACCTATACGACTTACAAAATACACTTTAAATTCAAACAATTCTGAGACCTTATGAACGTATCTGTAAAAAATCCAGAAGAAATAGAAAAAATGCGTGTTGCTGGTAAAATGGCTGCAGAAGTTCTTGAAATGATTGGTGATTTTGTCAAACCAGGCGTCAGCACAGAAGAGCTCGACAAGCTTTGTCACGACCACATTGTTGACGTCCAGCAAGCTATACCCGCCTGTCTAGGTTATAGAGGTTTTCCCAAGTCTGTCTGTACTTCAGTTAATCATGTTATCTGTCACGGAATCCCCTCTCAGAAGAAAATTCTCAAAAACGGTGACATCATTAACATTGATGTCACCGTTATTTATGAGGGTTATCACGGCGATACCAGCAAAATGTATTTTGTGGGTGAGACTAACGCTCATGCTGAACGCTTGGTTCAGATTACACAAGAGTGTTTGTATAAAGGTATCAGCCTAGTTAAACCGGGCACGCGTTTAGGCGATATAGGCCATGTAATTCAGCAACATGCCGAGGCAAATTATTATTCAGTCGTGCGAGAGTATTGTGGTCACGGCATCGGCCACACTTTTCATGAAGACCCACAAGTGCTTCACTATGGTAAACCCAATACTGGCATGGCCCTTCAAGAGGGCATGTGCTTCACTATAGAGCCAATGATTAATGCCGGTAAAGCCCAAACAAAGCTTAAAGGTGACGGCTGGACCGTTGAGACTAAAGATGGGCGCCTATCGGCTCAGTGGGAGCATACCTTAGTTGTCACTAAAACTGGCGTAGAGGTGTTAACTGCCCGCGGAGAAGAGAGCTTTGCCTAAATCTGCAACTCAGACCCTAGCATTGATAAAAAAATCTACTGTACCGATTTGTTTTAACCAAATTAAATTTCATGCTGACATTACTGCCAGCGACAATGTGATTGGCATATTTAAAGACGCGCTTGAAGCATTAGATGCTCAATATCATGCGCGTTTTAAAGAAGGAGAATCGGCGCGCGGGCTCATTTACGATAGAGCACATATTATCGATTGCATGTTGCACTACGCATGGCACCAGTTTTTGTGGAGTGACAACATTAGCTTAATCGCGATCGGTGGCTATGGTCGGGGTGAGCTTCATCCCAAATCCGACATTGATTTACTGCTACTGCTGAGCAATGACCCAGATACTAAGGATTATGAGAGTAGCCAAGAGTTTTTAACGCTACTTTGGGACATTGGCCTTAATATTGGCCACAGCGTCCGCACTCTTGATCAATGTGTAGAAATGGTGCACGACGACGTCACCGTTGCCACCAGCATACTCGAATCGAGGTTGTTGCAAGGACCGGAGTATTTATTTACCTCCTTACAAAGCAAAACTCATCCGGGCACAGTCTGGTCGAATAAAGCCTTTTTTCTTGCCAAGTTTAACGAGCAACAACAACGCCACGAGAAGTATAACGATACCGAATATAATCTCGAGCCGAATGTAAAGAATGCACCGGGCGGACTCCGTGACATTCAGACTATTCAGTGGGTTGCAAAGCATTTCTTCAAGGTTTCGACACTCGCGGACTTAGAGGGCAAGGGCTTTTTTACCGACGCCGAGTACGCATCACTAATCACCGGCGAAGAATATCTGTGGAAGGTTCGCTACGGACTCCATATGGTAGCCAATCGTGCTGAAGAACGGCTGTTGTTTGAATATCAGCGCGAACTTGCCGCCTTATTTGGCTACGAAGATAAGGATGAAAAGCTCGCCATCGAACAGTTTATGCAACATTACTACCGTGTTGTGTTGTCGCTGCGCGAACTCAACGATGTGCTGCTGCAGTTTCTAGATGAGGCTATTATCAATAAAAGCGCCTCTACATCTTTAGCATCTATTAACGCGCGCTTTCAGCTAAGAGGCAACTTTATTGAGGTTGTCCACGATAAGATTTTCGAAGAGACGCCCTCTGCACTTTTAGAAATATTTGTACTAGTGGGCTACAACGAAAATATTCAGGGTATACGAGCATCAACTATTCGTCTGATCAGAGAAAGTCGCAATTTCATTAACGACGCCTATCGTGAAAACATTCAAAATAAACAATTGTTTTTAGAGCTGTTAAAATCGCCACATAACCTTGTGACCCAATTACGACGCATGAAGCGCTACGGTATATTGGGTCGCTATCTACCAGAATTTGATTTAATTATTGGTCAGATGCAACACGACCTGTTTCATATTTACACGGTAGATGACCACACCCTCAACCTTATTGAGTTTTTACGTCGCTTTTTATACCCCTCATCAAAGATAACGTTTCCTGTAATCTCGAGACTAATGCACAGCATCCCTGAACCTGAACTACTTTACATTACTGGTTTATACCATGACATTGCCAAGGGACGTGGTGGCGATCATTCAATTTTAGGCGCTGAAGAGGCTATTCATTTTTGCGAGCGACACAGCCTCTCTAAACGACAAACGCACTTGATAAGCTGGCTAGTTGAGAAGCACTTAACCATGTCGTCGACTTCTCAAAAGAAAGATCTGTCCGATCCAGACGTTATTCACGAATTTGCCCAAATGGTCGGCGATCAGAGCCATCTTGACCATCTTTATATACTGACGGTTGCCGACATGAACGCAACTAATCCAGACATATGGAATAATTGGCGCGAGAGTTTATTACACCAACTCTATAGCGAGACTAAACGCGCCTTAAATCGCGGTTTAGAAAACCCACTTGATAGAGAAGACTGTATTGCTGAAACTCAGAAAAATGCCATGGAAATTATTCGCAAAAATACAGATCTCGATGAACAAGCGGTGTGGGAGCTCTGGCAAACTTCTGGCGATGATTATTTTTTACGAGAGAATGCAGAAGATATCGTCTGGCATACAAAGGCGATACTGACCCAAGAGGACAATGAAAAACCACTTGTTCTTATTGATGACAAGACCTTGAAGGGCACGCATAAAGTCACGCAAATTTTTATCCGCTCACCGCTCGGTCACAATATTTTTGCCGCGGCGACAAGCGCTCTCGATCAGTTGCAACTCAATATTCAAGATGCGCGTATTTATGGCACAGTGTCTGGTTTTGCTATGGATACTTTTTACGTGCTCGATGAAAACAATTATCCAATCGATCACAAACCGCAAACCCTCAAAAAAATCATTGTCGCCATCACTGAAGAGCTCAAACTAATCGATGATTACAGCGATATCATTAGGCGTAGAATCCCAAGACAGTTAAAGTATTTTAACGCGCCAACACGCACAAGTATTAGTAACGATCTCTCACACGAGCATACGATACTCGAGGTATTCAGTCCCGATCGACCCGGACTATTGGCACTACTTGCGCGTATATTTGCCGAGTCTAAGATCGAGTTGGTCACCGCAAAGATTACCACTCTTGGCGAACGTGTAGAGGATGTATTTTTTATTACCGATAGCGAGGGCAACCGTATCAGCGATCCTAAACTTTGCGAAGAACTACAGATAACTATTCAACAACAGTTGGACGCTAAAGAAGTAGCTTAAATTAGCTTTACTAACCGTTTTTTTACAACCCATCATTTAGAACGATGAGCTAACCATAAAATAGTCGACAATGAATCCAGATTTAGAAAAGTTACACCCCTACCCCTTTGAAAAATTAAGTGCACTAATGGCGGGCACGGAGCCCGATAAAGCGCTACCGCATATCGCCTGGTCTATTGGCGAGCCAAAACACGAACCGCCAGCTTTTGCCTTAAAAACTATTAGCGATGAAATACAAAAGTTTCGTCGATACCCGTCTACGAAGGGCATTGTCGAATTGCGCCAAGCTATCAGTGATTGGGCCACCAAACGCTTCTCACTGACCAAAGATAGCCTCACCGCCGAGCATCATATATTGCCAGTTAATGGCACTCGTGAGGCACTTTTTGCTTTTGCTCAAACTGTCGTTGACCGCAACACCAAACCTTTGGTTTTAATGCCCAATCCGTTTTATCAAATTTACGAGGGTGCTGCCTTTTTAGCCGGTGCCGAGCCACTGTACTTAAACTGCCTGCCGGATAATGACTATCAACTCGATTTTGAGGCGGTTACCGAGCAGCAGTGGAACCGCTGTCAACTTATCTACATCTGTTCGCCTAACAATCCGACCGGTTCGATTATTGCCAAGGAAGACTATAAAAAATTAATTACCCTTGCCGATCAGTACGATTTTGTTATCGCTAGCGACGAGTGTTATTCAGAGATCTACATGGATGATGAGAATGAACCTGTGGGTCTACTTCAAATTTGTACCGAGCTTGGGCGAGATGACTACTCTCGCTGCATAGTGTTTCATAGCCTGTCGAAACGTTCTAACCTACCAGGACTGCGCTCGGGCTTTGTTGCCGGCGATGCTCAAATTATAAAGTCTTTTTTAAGTTATCGAACCTACCACGGCTGCGCTATGCCGATGCCGGCCCAATTAGCCAGTATCGATGCTTGGCAAGATGAAGATCACGTCATTAATAATCGACATCTCTATAGAGACAAGTTTGCCTTAGTCGAATATATACTCAAAGACACATGGCCATTAATAAAACCCCAAGCGGGCTTCAATTTTTGGGCAAAAACACCAATAGATGACAAAGTTTTTTGCCGGCAATTATTTGAGCAGCAACACGTTACTGTCTTACCGGGCAGCTACTTAAGCCGAGAAGTTAACGGCGTTAATCCCGGCACACAGCATGTGCGCATGGCCTTGGTGGCCTCTATCGAGGAATGCGAACAAGCAGCTTATCGGGTCAAGGCATTCGTCAGTGGACTTTAGTTAATAACTCCAAACTTAACACTGTACTTACAAGCATAGATAGTCAAAGCAACTGCGGCAAAACTCATGTTGAAGAAAGAACGCGTACGCTATATTTTCGATACTCTAGAGGCACACTACCCCGAAGTATTGGTACCTTTAGACAACAAAGACCCTTACACTTTGTTAATTGCGGTTTTACTCTCGGCACAGTGTACCGATGAGCGCGTTAATAAAATCACCCCAGCATTGTGGCGCCTTGCAGATAATCCCTATGATATGGCAAAAGTTGCCGTTGAAGACATTCAAGCTATTATTCGACCCTGCGGGCTTTCTCCCAAAAAGTCAAAAGCCATATCGGTACTTTCAAGTATGTTAGTTGACAACTATCAAGGTTGTGTCCCCCAAGATATGGCGGCACTAGAGCAGCTTCCGGGCGTTGGCCACAAAACTGCCAGCGTAGTCATGTCGCAGGCGTTTGGAGTCCCCGCCTTTGCCGTCGACACCCATATTCACCGCCTTGCACAGCGCTGGGGCTTAACGAGTGGCAAAAATGTTGTACAAACAGAAAAAGATCTAAAGCGACTATTTCCTATCGAGAGTTGGAGCAAACTGCATTTACAGATTATTTTTTATGGCAGAGAATATTGTAGTGCTAGGGGTTGTGATGGGACAGTTTGTCCGATGTGTCGGTCGTGCTACCCGAATCGCACTAAGCCTAAGAAGGTTAAAAAGCCCTAGTGTCGACTTATTGAGCAGCCGATGTCAGCTTGCAAGCCCTAATGATGTCACTAAAGGCGTTATCTGATCTCTGTCAAGTCTCGATTTTGTGATGATGTAATACGTGTAAATTGATCAAATGACTACGCTTAGTCCTGGAAGGTTTGTCTTTTAGGCACCTATGACTTATGATTAATTTATATAGTGTATTCAACTAATCTTTCCAATAACTAATCATCAGTCAATCACCTTCATTTTCAAAAAGCCCAACAATGAAAGCACTCGTAAAGATTACATTACCAACTGATTTTGGTGACTTTGAAATGCTCGCCTATGATAGTGAGTTTGTCGACTTCCCGCATGTCGTTTTAAGCGCTAATGGCGAGGCCGAGCACAGAACAACACTACCAAATGTGCGCGTGCATTCTGAGTGTATGACAGGCGATGTCTTCTCCTCGCATCGATGTGACTGCGGTGATCAGCTAAATTTTGCGATGGCATACATTGCCAAACACGGTGGTCTTATCGTGTATCTTCGTCAAGAGGGACGCGGCATTGGTATCGTTAATAAAATGAAAGCTTACAATCTGCAAGACGAGGGCTATGATACCGTTGACGCCAATGAAAAGCTTGGGTTTCATCAAGATGCCCGCGACTTTGATGCCGCGGCGATGATATTAAAAGATCTCGATGTTACACAGATTAATGTACTCACCAACAACCCCAAAAAAATTAGCTCTCTACGTGAAAATGGTATTGAGATAGCCGAGAGAATTGCCGTCGAAATCAAACCCCATAAAGGCACACACAACTACCTAAAAATCAAAAAAGAAAAAATGGGCCACCTACTTAACTCTGTATAGGCGGTAATTATCTACACCGTGCTTGGTGCCGATCTCTTTAACAAACCTGATTACACTTAAAATCTGCTATCATGGGTCTTCATGCATCTGGCAAAAAGCCATTTTAAATACTGATGTAAGTTTATATCAATCACTGTAAATACTCATTCATATGACCATTTTGTACGGCATTAAAAACTGCGACAGCGTTAAAAAAGCACGCCAATGGCTTGAGCAACATCAAATTACCTACCAATTTCATGATTTTCGTAGCGACGGGCTCAGTGCTCATCAAGTCAGCATTTGGGTTGAACTTCTCGGCTGGGAGCGCTTAATTAACAAGCGCAGTACCAGCTGGAAAGCATTAGATGACGATGTAAAGCGTGCAATGAGTGCAACAACTGCGATCGCAGCCATCTTAACGTCGCCAACACTGATTAAACGTCCTTTATTGGCCACTGGAACACAACTTATAGTCGGTTTCAAAGACGCTAATTACCAAGCGCTGCTCTTATAATAAATACAGTACGTATCAACACCACAAACAACACAAACACTAGTAACAGCGCTACTCTCGTGTAAGCTACAGCAATCTATTTTACTGAACAAATTAAGGATCAACAATGTCACAATCATACTGTTTTGGCTTAGGTGTCGGCACTCATAATAAGAAAAATGAATGGTTAGAGGTTTATTATCCACTACCGGTGATTCAGCCATCAGCTGCTCTTTATCAAGCAATTGAATTATTTCTTAACAATGAAGACGACACCAGTGATTGTCGCTTGAATCATTCGCAATTAAAAAGCTTAGCCAATGCGCTAAACAGTGCTGGAGCGAGCGAACAGGCTTCAATTGCAGAAAAACTAACCAGCAGTAAACGACCCGTTGTCCTCAGCTTTTTTGCAGAAAACACAGCCCCAACATCGGTGCCTGGCGCCTACCTTAAATTACATCTTTTATCTCATCGCTTAGTTAAGCCTCACGAGACTGACATTTCTGGAATTTTTGGTGTCCTACCTAATGTTGCTTGGACTAATAAAGGCGCGATTGATCTCGATGAACTACCCGAGCAGCAATTAAAATCTCGCTTAGTTGGCAATACTTTGACCGTAGAGTGCGTCGATAAATTTCCTAAAATGACTAATTACGTGGTGCCATCGGGTGTGCGCATTGCCGACACTGCACGCGTTCGACTTGGCGCCTATATTGGTGAAGGCACCACCGTTATGCACGAGGGCTTTGTCAACTTTAATGCCGGCACTTTGGGTAAAGGAATGATTGAAGGCCGTATTTCTGCGGGTGTGGTGGTTGGCGACGGTTCTGACTTAGGGGGCGGTTGCTCGACCATGGGAACCTTATCGGGCGGAGGCAACATTATCATTGCCGTCGGCAAGGAGTGCCTGCTAGGTGCTAACGCAGGCATCGGCATTCCTCTTGGCGATCGCTGTATTGTCGAGGCTGGGCTTTATGTAACCGCTGGCGCAAAAGTTAATCTGCTAGATGACGCTAACCATCTAGTCAAAGAAGTCAAAGCGCGCGATCTTGCTAGTAAATCTGATTTACTGTTCAGACGCAATTCCCTGAGCGGCGCGATCGAATGTAAAACCAATAAAACCGCCATTGCACTGAATGAAGAACTCCATGCCAACAACTAATTTACCAAGCACGTCCTCAACCAGTTTTTCAGCTGAGCTCTCAGCTACTGTTAGCCTAGCGACTGAGCTTATGTCTAGAGCGTCGGTGACCCCTCTGGATGTTGGCTGCCAAGCGATTATGCGCGCGCGCCTAGAAGCGCTCGGCTTTAGCTGTAAAACACTCAATTTTGGTGAAGGTTCAGAGGCTGTAGAGAACTTATGGGCAATACGCAACGGCACTGCAAACAAAGGTGGCGAAAGTAACGCTAGTGCACCTATTTTTTGTTTTGCCGGCCATACTGATGTTGTACCTACAGGTCGCGAGAGCGATTGGCAAACGCCGCCGTTTA
>JBLIME010000088.1:0-10057 GCA_047638515.1 Pseudohongiellaceae bacterium | reverse complement strand
CGTTAAGCAGGGGCCGCGAAGCGCTAGGGGTGGAATAATTGCATTCACTCGCGAGCCATCGGGTAGGCGTGCGTCAACCATCGGTGAGCTCTCGTCAATACGTCGGCCAAGTGGTGCTACAATTCGTTCAATGGCCGACATCACCGCAAGGTCACTACTAAAGACAACATTGCTTTTTGATAATTTACCTTTATATTCCGTGTAAATTTCGTCACAGGCATTAACCATAATCTCGGTCACATCATCGTCGGCTAGCAATTCTTCTAAGGGGCCAAGACCAACAGCCTCGTTTAGCACTTCGTTCTTTAATACAATAACATCGACATTTTCTGGAATTTCGTTTTCCATCGATGTAATCACTTCATCGATAATGCTGGATACTTTTTCTCGAAGTGCCTCACCATCCATACTGGCAACGTCGGTGCGTCGTAAATCCATCAAGCGTAAAACATCCTGGTGGATACGGTTACGCCACATAAATATTCGCTGGCGATTAATTTTGTCGGTGCGCTCCTCCGGTGTTATTGTTTCTTCAACAGCGCCTATAAAGGTCTCCATGCTCCAATCTGTTTCACCAATATTTTGAGGTTCATTCGATGCGGGCTTTGCTTTAACTGGTGATTCAGATGCAACGTCAGAAGTATCTTCGCTACTGGCGGTACCTAAGCGGAAATCATAATTGCCGATGCTTATAACGTCAGAGCTTCTAATCGGCCCATAAAAAGGTACCGAATTACCGTTAACGGAAATGCCGTTGCCATCGCTAACATCTTCTACATACAAGCCCTTGTCGGTGAGCTCAATTTTACAATGCACCGCAGCGACACGCCAGCCCCGAATAACTACCAAGTTATCGCGAGATTTACCAATCGTACATTGCTTTAAGGTGCAGCGAATACGATTCACATTGGTACCTTTGTCTGTAATTACAATAACGTCAAACATTAGTCTAAAATCTCCGTTAGGCCTTTCTTTTCGCCATCAATATTATCAAAAAACCGTTTGCGTAATGATTGCTCAGTTGCTAGCGCTTCTTTGTTGCGTTCGCTATTGGCATCGTAGGCATAGGGAGTAATAAATATAATCAAATCGGAGCGGCTATTTCGAAAGTTAGTCGACTTAAATAACTCACCTAAAATAGGAATATCGCCAAGCCATTTAACTTTGTCGATATCTTTACCCATCTCTTGATTAACTAGGCCACTGATGGCCAATGTTTGACCTTGGAGCAAGCTCACCTCGGCCATTGTTTTACGTGAACGCGTGCCGGGAGTACCGTTGACAGACACTGACTGATCAATACTACTGACTTCGGTTTCAACCTTGGCCGCTATTTTTCCATCGCGACCGATCTCGGGAGTGACATTTAACATGACCCCGTACTGTTTAAACTGAATAGTAGTGCCACCATTACCATCGGGCACCGGTATTGGAAATTCACCCCCCGATAAAAATTCCGCCGAGGTACCACTGCGTGTGCTCAGTGTAGGCGAGGCTAAAATAATGGCATCACCACTAGAGACCGCTAAATTAATTTGCGAGGTAATGCTCGTTGCAATACCGAAAAAACCAACGCCTCTACTTAAATCGTTACCAGAGACTAGATCGGGAAGGCTAAATTCAGAGCTGTTGTTGTCAGAAATACTACCACTACGGCTACGGGTAAAATCCTGTGCAAACCCTGTCGAGGGTCCATTAAATGAGTTCACCCAATTGATACCTAAGTTTTCTAGGGCATTGGTACTAAATTCGGTAATTTGTACATTCATGTAAACCATGGGTCTATTAATGGTTTCAGGTGCGAGCGTCAGATCAACAAGGTTGGGGAAAGATTGTTTAACCGCGGTAATAAATTCTTTATCCTCGGCCATTACATCGCCGCGAACCAGCACTTTGCTACCTGCACGAGTGATAGTGATATTGGGCAAATTTTTAAAAATAGTTTCTAATTCTTGGCTCGAGCTAGGTTGGCTTAAGTCAATAATCTGTGGATATATTCCGCTAAGTTTGCTGATGATTTCTGCTTGTGAGCTACTAACATTGCCTTTTATAACAATGTTTTTACCCACTTCTGATATTTCTGCTTCGGGTAAATTACCCAATATTTTTTTAATTTCTGCAGAGTCACGCGACGAGTTACCCTCAATAATGTAAAACTTATGTGCAATAACAGAACCGTTTTTAAACCAAATTTGTAGTTCAGTATCACCTGCTGCCTCTGCAAGGATTAATAAATTACCGTTATCGAGAATCGATGTGCTAACTAGGCCACCATTGCCCACCGCTACTCGCTCAATCGGTGTGCTTAAGGCTAATGTTTTGATCTCGCCGACAAATAAACGATAGTCTGCGGCCACAACATTACTAGCAGACCCTATCAAAAAAAGTACGATTACGAGTTGGAAAGTTTTTATCACTGTAGAAAAATTCATTGTATATCCCATTATTAATTACTCCGCTACCGGTACTTTGTTAACCTGTAAAACACTGTCTTCACTAACGCCACCGACAATATAATCAACGGTGCCGGTAACTATAGCTAAGCTCGAATCATCTTCTAAGGTTAAGCCCGCAAGCGCCTTACCATCCTTGGTGGCTATGCTGCCATCGGCGTTAATGACGATATCAGAGGGGCTAACAACAGTGCCGTCGGCAAGCACAAGATTACCGTCTTTATCTATTGTTGCACCCTTAATTATCGTGCCATCTGCAAGCCTTACCGAGCCATCGGCGAGCATAGTTGGCGAGTCATCTGGAGGAGTTTCAGCACTGAGCCCGGCAAGGAGCGTGCCATCGCGGGTAGACACCGTGCCATCACTATTGATAACCACATCATTCGGATTAACGACAGTGCCATCAGCCAATACAAGATTACCGTTTTCATCCAGCGTGGCACCTTTTATAACCGTGCCGTTAGCGGCAACAATGCTTGGAGTTTCTGCGCTTAAACCAGCTATTAAAGTACCGTCTTTTCTAGACACGGTGCCATCTGCGTTAAAGACAATATCATCGGGGTCGACAACAGTACCGTCGGCGAGCACTAGATTACCGTCTTCATCTAAGGTGGCGCCTTTAACAATTTTACCATCGATGACCACACCGTCTGTCGTTAACCCTGCTAACAGCGTGCCATCTTTTTTAGACACGGTGCCATCTGCGTTAAAGACAATATCATCGGGGTCGACAATAGTGCCGTCGGCAAGGATTAGATTACCGTTTTCATCTAAGGTAGCGCCTTTAACGATTCTACCATTAACAACAACACCATCTATTGAGGACTTTAGTTCACCAGCTAATGCTTGCATTCGGGGACCATCGAGAATAATGCCATCTTTGGTCATCAATGTGCCGTCGGCTAAAACAATCAAATCATCTGGGTCAACGATACGACCATCCGCGGTGACTATCTCGCCATTCTCGTTAATACTCAAGCCACGGCTGGCTAAATCTATACCACTTTTCGTGCGAATAGAGCCATCTTTACCAATCACTAAATTTTGATTAGCGAGTACTTTGCCGTCGCGTGTACGCAGTACACCATCTTCGCCAAGCACAACATTACCTTCTAGCTGATTATTTTTTTTGCGTCGCTCGCCTTCAACAAGCAGTTCAAGCGCATTAGCGACAATACTGCGTTTATCTATAACCGCAAAACCACTGCCACTTAGATCTTGTCTATTGCGCAATAAAGCCATAACGTCGCCAGACTCTTGTGCGAGTGACAATATAGCTGCTTGCTTGGGTGTGACATTAATCGTGATAGTTGAGAAGCTTTGCTGTGGGTTTGCACCAATGCCCCCCCGTAGCAACCTGATTTTTTCTTCGTAGTCATTAGCGGTGTCCTTACCCGTTGCTATCACCTCTACATTTTCTAATACGGGGATAACGACTTTAGTCCCACCAATAGCTGTATCCGTTGACTCTGATCCTGAGATCACAAATAAATCAATTTTATTGCCCGGTCGCAAGAGGCCAGTAAAGGAATTTATTTCATCAATTTGAATAGTCATCGCACGACGTTTTTCGACAATCGTATCTGAAAAATCTAGCGGAAAATCGGTACCTATGAAAGTATTTAACAAGGGCTTGCCCGCTGCTAAATTAACTTGCAACACTTTCCCTTCGATCTGGTCAAAGTCTGCCGGAAGTACGGCTAAATTACTTACAAAAGAACCAGGAATAGACCGAACTGACAAGGTATTGCCATTTAGAATATCGCCCTTAATAAGATCTCGTGAGGCAACAACTACACTAATAGGTTGTGATTTAGGTCTTAACTGTTCGCGTAGTTGTGCCTCTTTTGCATTAAGGTAAAACATTGCTAGCAAAGCGCCCACGATACCTAGCACAATGGCTATCACAATTAATTTGATACTGCTTTTATTACTTTTGGGCATTTTTATTGTTCCTTTAATCCTGAAAAGGATTGATTGCGTATTTCAAAAGGTCTTTTAATTTATTGTTTAATCGATTTCAACGCCGTGTTAAAAGGGACTGATAGCTTCTTGAAACTTTTCTTCTAACTGCGTTTTCATTTGATCTTTAGCTATATCGAGGCCCACAGTGATAGTATCTCGCACTGCGTTTTCTGGGTTCTGCGAATATTCTTTTAATTGATCCATGCCTGTGTTGACCTCATTGAGGTTGCTAGCCAACTTAATCAGAAACTGGTCTGCCTCATTCATCTTATTACTAAGTTCTGGAAACTTGTCTAAACTCTTGTAATAGCTTGCAAGCTCGGCTAAATCATTAAGTTCGGGTGACTCGGATAAAGATAGTGCATAAGCCTGTGCGGTGTAGCGATTATGTAAAGCCTGCACTAAAGAGCCGTCATCATTTTTTGTCAAACCAATGCTACCTTCACCCGCAGTCAGCAGTGCTGTCACTAGTACACCCAGTATGACTACATATTCGACCATCGCTTGGCCTTTGCTGCGAGTAGGGTTAGTAGTCTTGCGGGGCTGCAGTCGTTTCATAGTTAATCTTTTTAGTTTATAGCGTATTTATCTAATGATTGATGCATAGTAGTGTTAGTGCTAAAGGCCATTAAATATTTTTGCCGTCTCTATATTGGCAACTACACTCGTTGATGAATTTACTTGGTTAATGGTTAGCGATAATATTTGTCGGCCCTTGGTAAAGGTCATCGCTGCGCCTTTTAATCGAGAGCCCTTACTGTCGGCAACTAATTGCCAGCCTTGGCTTTGATAATGATTGCGATAAAATTGGCCATTCGAGTTGACAGAAAAATTATTATTAATGACTAACGTTCGCCCCGTTTTAGTGAGGTCATTATGTGTTTGATCGCTTAACACTTGGCTGCCGGACATACTCGGAAAACCTGCACCAGTGGGGGCTTGTATTTTATCTTTTTTAATCGCCGTTGGCAGGTCACTAATCGTCAGATACCCCCAAGAGCCTGAAAACCCATTTTGTACCTGTACATTAACAAACTGTCTACTCTCGACCTTACCAATCATCTCCCACGGATCAAATAGTGTAATGGCGGCTGTGTCTTTCCAGTACGCGTTGTAATATTCGATAATTTGATCTTTGTTTAAACGGCTTTCAAATCGGCGAATACCCATAGTGATGCCATAGGCGGACGTGCTCTCACTGACATCTGTAATTGTCGATCTTGGCGGCTCAGGAAAGTCGAGGGCCCATGTATTAATACTGGCTGTCGCGCTCGCGATAATATAAATAACGAACAGTAGTACACGTTTATTCACGACAGTAGCCTTTATCATTACAAACAGGATTATCGCGTTCATAGTTAGCAGGCCATTCGACGAGCTTATCTCGCGGCAGTGCCTCGTTATCCATTTGCCCAAACACCAGATTTTCACTGCTAAATTCAGGTGTCAATAGCGCCGCTGCCATAAAGTCTTGTAACTTAAGTGTACCAATGCCGGGTATATCTGGGCTGAGGGCATTAAAAATATCCCCAATCAACTTGGTGGGCACTAATCCTTGTGCTTGGCTTTCAAGGTGCGCACCCCCGCCTGCGCTCCATGTTTGTGATAGCACGCCCGCTTTAGCAAGCATTTCAAAATCACTGCCAAGTGTAATTAATGGTGTCTTCGGGCGAGTATTATCACCTATAGTTGTGGCATATTCGGGTGACTCTAAAACGCTCATTTTCACAAAGGTTGAGGTGCCTCCGTGCATATTAATGGCGTCAAATGTCGATGGGTTACTAATTGCATCATCTGGAAAGATACCCGAAATAAGGGCGATACCGTCACCTAGAAACTGAATCGTATTGGAGACAATCTCGCCGGGCGATTCATCGGGTGTTTTTTCATCAGAGATGATAGTGACAGGAGGTTTGTCATCTGTCACGTCGTACATAGGGCTGCCGTCGTGATAGGTCCATAAGCTTCGCCCTACGACTGTTGATGCGCCGTTGATTGGCACATCTGCACCAGTGAAGATACGCAATTGCGCATCACGGGCTATATCAGCGTCACTTTTGACGGGGAAATCGGTACTGGAAAAATCACCACTATTGCGCGAGACAAAATTGTCAGGTTGTCTCTCAAGCGTAGCATTGCTAAAGAAAACGGTTCGTTCCCACGCGCTATAGCGCGCACTACTAATAGCGGCATGCTTCATATCAACATATTTGCCAAAGGTAGGGATAATTAAAAATAAAGGCACCACCACAAATGCACTGGCGACGAGCATCTCGGTCATGGCCTGACCTCTTTGCTTTATGTTCGACACCTTGAGAAATTTTTGCTTCATAGTAATCTTTCTAACAACCTTTTAAATTGGTCTATCACTGCTTGAGCTGAAGGGGGAAGTTCAAGCTGCCCATGCTGTAGCGACAGCGCCGCGGTTCTATCGATATAGCTGGTATCGACTAGGCGCGCTTGCCAGTATGGGTTAAACGCGTTCGATTTTTCTTCGCGAGCGTCACTGCGCAAGAACCACTTTGCCCCTACGTCTTTAGGGCGTGTGTAATATACCTCTGACTTTGCGATAACACCAAAGGGCACTGTGTCGCCAAGAAAAACGCTGCCATGCACAGTTTCTGCGGCGTCTAGTTCAAAAACGCCGGTACTCATTTGACTATCTTTGATGACATCATCTTTGATCAAGCCTATTAATAGATAAGGTGCCTCAAGGCCACTAATCCAGTCGCGACCGCCGTCTGCTAATGTCGAAATCGCTTGTTTGTCGGTTGTATCTTGATAGCGGCGAAGCTGATAGCTAGTATTAATATTTCGACCCGGTTCTGTAGGTTCTGAAATTTGAGCTTTAACGCTTTGCATAAAATTGAAAGCGTCTCCACCTGGAAGTGGAAACCAGCCTATTGCAGGGGTGGGAGGGATCACTAGATCCCATGCTAAAAAGTTTTCACTGGCGCGCCCATACATCACGTCTCGATCTTCAGTCTCGTGAGGGATGCCGTTCATGTCGGGCACAGATCCGGCTAGCGCGGCACCAACGCCGAAAGGCGGTGTGGGTACGTCAATGTCAAATTGTGTGTCTGCGCATACGATAATAAACAGAACCTCCCCACAAATTTCAACCTTGCCGCCAAAGTCTACGTCGGGGCCAACAGTGTCGGCACCTGACCATGAGTAACTGTTGTCTTCTTCACGCAGGTCTGATCCACCTGCGCGATCAATACCAATGCTATAATAAAACTCCCCATCTAGAGAGCTGCCGGTGCCTAACGATTCAACACCAAAATACGCCCTAAATTCAAACTTGAAACCATAGATGTTAGCTTTCCAGCCCCCCTCTTGCTGATTGTAGAGCGCGCTGTCTGCCTGTTTATTGTAGCAACCAAAGGATGGTGGCGTGAGTGTGGTGGTCATCGGTCCTATAGAGCCGATGCCAAGCTCTATTTTAGGAAGTGTAACTACTATATCTGGCGGCACTGGGGGGTTAAGCGTGCATTTGCGATTTTTGGTAAAGCCATCCCGCGAGTCATTAACCACCTGAGCCAGCCGACTTAAGCCTGCTTTATCAGTGTTATTACCCGGCGAATAACCTTGAACAAAGCCATATAGCGGAATGCCATTCATTAGGCCGGCATAATAGGAAGTGAAATGTCGAAACAAAGAAATGGCACCAAATTTAGAGAACTCGGCATCGGTACTGTTTTTATCTTTCATATCGAACAAGACCGATGCAGAGAAAATAAAGCTCAGTAAATGAAAACCTTGTTGCGAGACGCTGTACATTTGATTGAGATATGAAAGGCCTGTGGCGACGGGTTTTGTAAATGTCTTGGTAACTTTAAAAACCGACTTCGTGACGGTACGCATAGGTTTAGTTACTTTCTGCATTCCACCAATAATCTTGCCGGCAGCAGTCCCAAGAGTAGCGATAGCAACAATGTTATCGACCTTACCCGCGTAATCTTCCAAAAATTCAGGCATACTCCGTGTCATGTGTGCCCATGACATCATGCTGACCATCTGCCCAATAGCGACCTCATTGCCCACCATGCCACGGTTCATATAGGCCGTAAAGTTTAAGTCGCGTGCCTCTACGACAGACACGCTGTAGGCGGTGGCATCGGCAGCATTTTGGAGCTGCATTTTTTCACTGGTTAATATGCCAGTACTATAAAGAGCGACACCACCGACAAGACCTGCGAGTGTTAACAAGAGAATCAGAACGATAGCTTGCCCTGAGTGCCGACATGGCATCCTGTAGTTTTGAAGCTTTAGCCCTACAGGAGTTCTCATAATAAAAACTAACTATGATAACTTGTTAGCTATTTTGCTACCGCCGTGCCGTCGGAGAAAGTCCCGAGATTTTTAGCCTCCGCTCCGCCTTCTTTGCCAGCATTTCCCGAGGCTGTCGCAGCTGCTTTTTCTGAGGCGGAGGAGTCGGTGCCACCTAATGATGCTGTCATCGCACCAACTTGCCCGCGCACAGTATCACCAAAAAAACCGTATACAGTAATTGCTGCAACGGCGATTAGTGCCACAATAATGATATATTCAGTCATGCCCTGACCTAATTGATGTAGTCTGCTTTTCATATTGAACTCCTAAGGATATTGTATTTAGTGTAATAGGTGTTGGGGTAGTTGTTGGAATAGTTGTTAGAACAACATAAAAATTATTATTAAGTAGATAATACAGCTTAAACAAAAAAAAACAAGAAGTGTTAGTCCCTTTACGGTCGATTATTTAACTAGCTTGGCTTGTCCTGTTTTTCTTTATAAAACAACCCACCAGCAGACTGCTAATTAGCACCGCCAATGGTTCTGCCCATGTGCCATCCAATGTGGTAATAACGGCTATTGATAAGGTGAACGCAAGTATCAGCAGACTGCTTGTGGTCGACCCTTTTTGTCGAGTCAATAGCAGATAAAATAAAGGGGTGAGCACTACTACATAAAAGCTAAATTTTACCGCGCTCCACTCTGGGCCGTAGAGGGCTATTCTGATGACCTCGTTAGCGCAAAGTTCCAAAAGAGCTAAACCTACATCGCTACAAACTAGGTTAAAAGCATAAGGAATCACAAGCATACGATAGACGGTTAAAAAAAATAGGCCAAAAGCCATTAATAAATAAGATAATATCACCAATAACAGAATTCGCTTGATAGGTAATTGGTCAATCTTCAATGATTGGATGTTTAATGATGATTTATTTTTGCTACGCATGATATAAAAAGCTATGGTTCAATATTGGTTTGTTTGTGAGCCATTAAGATATTGTTTGTTGATATAAAATTACAACAGCTTTAATGGAAGGCTTGCCGCTAATAAATGATGACATTGAAAATATAACGGTTCTTGGCTATGCAATTACTTTAGCAGACTTTACACAAATGACGAGAGCTTAAATTAAACCTAGTGACAATGACTTTAATTTTCACTGAAATTGAGCCTATTTACCTTGTCCCATTCATTTTTTTGGATTTTCTCTATTCTAATCAAGCATGTAATAAAAGATTTTATAAGACACTAAATTTTGGGCCATAAATGTTAAGACTTTGTCTGAGGGTTTAAGAATAGGCCCTGTTATATGTATTTATATAGCGCAGTATTCTAACTGATTTTTTAATCACTGCTTATCT
>JBLIME010000087.1:0-10101 GCA_047638515.1 Pseudohongiellaceae bacterium | reverse complement strand
ACATGACGAACAGGCCGTAAAGCTGGGCGAAGCTTGTTGCTAACTAGTGATTCGCGAAGAACTCGATGACATTGTTTTGTACGTTTACTGTCGCTTCGTGGGTGTTAGGCAAAAATCAGAGGGGGGAGTTAAATACCAGCAAAAAGTTAGCACGAAATGTGAGGGGGAACCACTATCCAGAAAGCAAAAAAGCCTGCATAGCAGGCTTTTTTTAAAAGAATCAGCGACTCTTTTACTAAATTGGAGCGGGAAACGAGGCTCGAACTCGCGACCCCAACCTTGGCAAGGTTGTGCTCTACCACTGAGCTATTCCCGCTTTTTTACTACTTTTAACGTTATTTAATCTTTTTTCAAAAGAAAAAATGGCGTCCCCTAGGGGGTTCGAACCCCTGTTACCGCCGTGAAAGGGCGGTGTCCTAGGCCACTAGACGAAGGGGACCTAGTTCTGAAAACGACGTGTTCTCAGAAGAGGAGCGCATTCTATGTATCGTGGACCTAACTGTCAATAGTTTCAGACAAAAACCTTTAACTCAGAGCAATAAAGTTTGCACTGGCTTAAAATTGATCAATATCTCTCTCAAAAATGGCTTACTGAGACTATTTCAAGCCAAGTGAATTCAGTCAGACCGCAACAATGCATCGCATGTCACATAAGGCATCCAAAAGTCACCGAATAATGTCTATAATAGATGTAGCAGGCCAGCATATTTGCACAGCTATTGTTGATAAGGCATCACTAACAAGGTGGTATAAAGAACAAATTATGACATCCTTAAACATCATTATTGGATCTATCCTGTTAACGTGCGCCGTAATCGGCTTCATTTTTATTACGCAGTCGATTGCTAAGCGCAAACGCGAAAGAGCGCGCCTATTTGACGCCTTAAAAAAGCGCTCTAAAGAACTTTTACAAATGCTTAATGCTTTTCCCCCACATTTTTTACCAAAAGAGATATCTGTCTTCTTGTATCGCTGTATTGTCGATGTGTTTGAACAACTGAGTAAATTGGAGCCGGGACGTCCGGAATTTTTAGAACAATTTATGCTTCACACCACGGCGATGGAGATGATGATCCGACAACCGGCCAACACTAAGCAAGTCAATCTAAAAAATACGACCCAAATCAATGAGATTAGACAATATCTCAATTATTTAGGTCGTTTTATGCAGAAATGGCAACAGCGAGGCAATATAAGCAGTACGCAGTACGCCGCTTATAGGCTGGTTCTTAAAAACCTTGTGACAAGGCTAATGATCGATAACTATATGCTTGCAGCTACCAAGTCTCTCGACATCGGCAAGATTAAGCTGGCGGTACATTATTTAACCCTCGCGAAAAACGTCATTGTTAAAGAGGGCCAAACAAATACTCAAAGCGATAATATAACCCACATTAATAAAGAGCTTATACGGCTCAAAGAATCGCTCAAACTTAAAGCAGCAGCAGAGGATGAAATTCAGGCCGATATAACTGTCCCAATAGAAACTGATGGCGAACGAAAAAACGCATTAGGGGCTAATGATGATTGGAAGAAGAAAAATGTTTATGACTAGTGACCGTAACCTTCAAAAGCCAAGTATCGGCTTGTAGTTGTTACAGCGGTCGATGCCCATCGCTTCACAATGTTTTTGTTGCCACGTATACATCGCTTATTACCCAGACTTACCAACCAACAGCAGCTGCCGTCGGCACTATTGGTTAAAATTGACCTTCAAGTTTAACGCCCCCCCAACTGAAAACGTATCGCCCTACTTCAGATGCAACTGTTTATGGCTAGAGTGAAGCTCTAGTATGTTTTTGCCATAGCTCTGGTCATCCTGCAGCTTTGATCATGTTGCAATCCAACCTAGGTTTTAATGTACCCAGGGTTCTAGTTAGCTTGTGCTTATAAGAGTGCCCGATGAGTAGCATTGATGCAAGGTGACGGACCGTTGCAAAGAAATTTGAAAATGATTACTTTACAAACAGCACGCTTCGGGCCTTAATTTAAAAGGTAGCGCAGACTGAAGCATTGTCTTAGCTATACATGACTTGCAAATATGTGAATATGTTGCTGCCTGCTAGGGGTAGAACTCAATTAAATCGATTCAGGTAGGGCGAACAACGCATAAGTTCACTTCATCAATAGAATACCAAACTCTTTTATTCGCTGCGCGTTTGCGCCTAAATCACTCTCACCGACTCTCGATGCCGAACGTAAATCAATTTGAACCCGGAACTTAGTTTTAACCTCATCGGCTATCTCGCCCACCCTGACATCTAAGCCATCAGCATGTTGCACACGGATGACGATGTCGTCAACAAAACCGAATAAGGCACTGGTGTAGGTGGCCTCTATCAAACCACTAGTCTCGTCGGTAAAATGTACCTGCCAACCTAACTGTTGTGCAATATCGGTAGACTTTTTTAGTGCTGCGTCGATACTGCTAGTGATAAATAGTGTCTTAAGTTGTGGATAGGCAGCTTGCTGTTGATGCGCTACCTGCTCCGAAAACACTAAAGAATTATCACCTGTGCTACGCAGTAGTTGCGCTTTCGTGAACTGAGGAACATCGACTAGATTTGTCGATATATCATGAATACTCGGCACTCCTGCAATTTGTTTCAATAGAAACGCGATGCCACCAATTATGACTATAGCAAACACCAAACCTAGGGCCGAGTAGTGCAAACTGGCTTGAGTGCCTGTTACAAATTTAAATAAAACGAAGACAGCGAGTGCAATACTAACAATTAAACCTAAACCGAATATTCCCGCAAATCCTTTAAACGGTATCAGCTGCGTGCGCAGGCCGACAATACTCAAACCAAGAAGCAATAACAAGCTTGCTTGCCAAATAACCAGATTACTCATAGATTTACTCATGTCATTTACTGTTCTTATTGTTAGCCGTCAAGCAATATTTAAATAGCGATTTAGCGAGTACTACTCAATCAGTTTTCAAGTTTAATGACGCGGAGTTAATACAATAGCGCAATCCCGTTGGTGCTGGGCCATCGGGAAAGACATGGCCTAGATGACTACCGCATTTATTACACATTACCTCTGTGCGCGACATACCCATGGTTGAATCTGTGTCTTCTAGGACACCATCAGCAGTCGCCGGTTGATAGAAGCTCGGCCAACCAGAACCAGAGTCAAATTTAGTGTCCGAGTTAAACAATACCTCACCACAACATTTACACACATAGTTGCCTTCGGTTTTTGTGTCCCAGAAACAACCACTAAAAGCGCGCTCAGTGCCTTTTTGGCGACAAATACGATAGTCGTCAGGGGATAGTGTCTGCTTGTACTGTGCATCGTCTTTGATGGTATTCTCTGACATAATTACCTCTTGTTTACTATTAATAATTAACTAATTTACTGCTTAATAAGTGTGCACGATAAAATTTTGGTGTTATTGCGAGTCTAACTACGGATAAATTGATCTGTGAAGCTACTGGAGATAAAAAATTTCAGTGTTTACCGCTTTAAATAGGTGTAAATTCGTCCCCAAACCTGTACTTTATATGTGGGCAAGCTATACGATACCTTGTACCAGCAAGTGCAATTAAAACTTGTTAAGATCAGAATAGAATCTACTATAACTCGACGCTTGCGTTTGCGTCGATGCCCGTAAAATACATATCATTTTTTTGCGCCATACTTGAGTTATTGCCGACACTATCCAGTGAGCTACTGTTTGGAGCTGTGATGACTGCTGATTGCGGTAGTAACAACGGGCACTTAAGTAGTACATTATTTCGAAAACGATTGGCAATTTTTTAACTACAGCCTTTAACCAAATCTATTAATTATAGAGCTATACGCAGTTTACGCTAATGAAGACTATTGATAAATCTAAGAAACTCGCCGGTGTTTGTTACGACATTCGTGGCATCGTATTACAACAAGCTGTGAAGCTTGAGGAAGAAGGGCATCGGATTCTAAAACTCAATATTGGCAACCCCGCGCCTTTTGGTTTCAATGCCCCCGATGAAATTATTCAAGATGTTATTAGCAATTTACGAGATGCGCAGGGATATGTCGAATCTAAAGGCTTGTTCTCTGCTCGCAAAGCTATCATGCACGAGGCTCAACGCCTACAAATACCTAATGTCGACATTAATTCTATCTACCTAGGAAATGGTGTCAGTGAGCTCATAGTGATGGCCATGCAAGCTCTACTCAATCAAGACGACGAAATATTAATCCCAGCTCCCGACTATCCTCTATGGACAGCAGCAGTCAATTTAGCGGGAGGTAGAGCCGTGCACTATCAATGTGATGAGCAGGCAGACTGGTACCCAGACATCAATGATATTAAACGTAAAATTACCCCCAACACGAAAGGAATTGTGGTTATTAATCCAAACAATCCCACTGGAGCGGTGTATAGCGAGGCGTTACTAAAAGAGATTGTCGAGCTTGCACGCGAACACGATTTAATTATATTTGCGGATGAGATTTACAGTAAAATTGTCTATGACGATGCCGAGTATATTCCCCTCGGTCGCCTCAGTGAAGAAGTGCTTTGCTTAAGCTTTAATGGCTTGTCGAAGTCTTATAGGCTCGCGGGTTTCCGCTCTGGTTGGCTTGTTATTACCGGCAATAAAAGCCGTGCAACGGGCTTTATTGAAGGCATAGACATGCTCGCCTCTATGCGTCTTTGTGCCAACGGGCCGGCTATGCTTGGCGTACAAACGGCTCTCGGGGGCTACCAAAGTATCAATGAGCTAATTCTTCCTGGGGGGCGTTTAAAAGAGCAGCGAGACCTTGCCTTCGACTTAATCACAAGTATTCCAGGGGTCAGCTGCGTTAAGCCCAAGGGTGCCTTGTATTTGTTTCCAAAAGTTGATGTCAAAAAATTTAATATTACCAGTGACGTCCAATGGATATTAGATTTCTTGATTAAAAAGAAAGTCCTACTGGTCCAGGGCACTGGCTTTAATTGGGCAAACCCCGATCATTTTAGAATTGTATTTTTACCCCATAAGAACGATTTAACCGAGGCGATTGGTCACCTGGCTGATTTTTTTGACGGCTATATTCAATGACTACTTTTGATGACACGATTGATAACTACCGCAAATCGTAGTAAACGTTAAATAATGCCTACCCCCAAAAGTGATGAGGGGGGGGCAATAAAACTAGCGTCCCGCATGCAAGCACCCGCCCTAACACTATAGAGCTATATCCATCGCATCACCGGCCTTTGGCGAGGTCTATGTAGATCAATTTCTTGTTCACGCAGACATCGGAGCCGATCCTAATGACGAGTACTTTTAGTGAATATAGGTGATAAAATTTGGAGGCTAAGAGTTAGAAGTTACTAGCGATTTAGATCGTCACGGAGAATATTAAGATCTGTCGATCCCAATATTCTATACAGCGCACAAGACTGAAAAAAGCGCGCGCTTAGCCTAGTTGATCGGAAGCCACTTTATATTCAGGATCTTCCAATACATTGACTTCACATAAGTTGCCGGCGCGCTTTAAGAGTTGACGACAATCTCCACTCAAGTGGCGTAGATGTAATTTTTTGCCTTCAGCCTGGTACTTCTCTGCCAGTGAGTCTAAAGCTTCAATACCTGAGTGATCACTTACTCGCGAGCGTTTAAATTCAATCACGACATGTTCCGGATCGTTCTTTGGATCGAATAACTCTTTAAAGTTTGCCACTGAGCCAAAAAATATAGGTCCGCGTAAGTCGTATACTTTATAGCCGTTTTCATCGATATAGCTATCAACTAAGATATGTTGTGCGTGCTTCCAAGCGAAAACTAATGCCGACACAATAACACCAACGACGACTGCAATAGCAAGATCGTACATTACCGTAACACCAGAGACTAGGATCACAATAAAGGTATCTGTCGTAGGTATTTTGCCGATCATTCTAAACGAGGACCACTCGAAGGTTCCCAGCACCACCATAAACATGATGCCGACGAGTACACCAAGAGGAATAACCTCAATGAGGGGTGAAGCAAACAAGATAAAGCCCAACAATACTAGAGCGGCAGTAATGCCGGAGAGTCGACCTCGACCACCGGAGTTAATGTTAATCATGCTCTGACCAATCATCGCACAACCACCCATACCACCAAAAAAACCATTCGTTGTGTTGGCGATACCTTGTCCCACACACTCGCGATTACTGCGGCCACGGGTACCGGTAATTTCATCAATCAGTGACAAGGTTAATAATGATTCAATCAAACCAATAGCCGCAAGCACCAACCCATAAGGTAATATGATCATTAAGGTCTCAAGGGTAAAAGGTACATCTGGGATAGAAAAACTAGGTAGATCACCCCCAAGGCTGGCGACGGCTGCCTCGGCTGGCGATAAATTACCGCGGACAAAATCGATGACATTTTGCGCCTCTAAATTCAAGCCGATAGCTGCTAAGGTTAAAACTACAATAGCAACCAGACCTGCAGGCACAGCGGTCGTTAGCTTCGGCAAAAAATGCACAATCATCATCGTCAATAAAATTAGTGCACCCATGGTGTAAAGCTGCGAACCCTGCATCCAACTAGTCACATTGGTCACGTTATCAGTAATTTTAAACAGACCAACTTGCGATAGAAAAATAACGATAGCAAGACCATTTACAAACCCCAGCATAACCGGGTGCGGCACGATGCGAATATACTTACCCAAACGCAGAGCGCCCGCTGTGATTTGAAAAACACCTGCCAATACCACAGCGGCAAATAAATACTCGACGCCGTGGACCGCTACCAGCGAGACCATTACCACAGCAGTGGCGCCGGTAGCGCCCGAGATCATACCTGGACGACCACCAAACACACTGGTGAGCAAGCCCATCATAAAAGCGGCATAAAGACCCACCATAGGTTCAACGCCAGCAATAAAGGCAAAAGCTACCGCCTCGGGCACCAGTGCAAATGAAACGGTTATACCCGAGAGCACGTCGTTTTTAACATTATAAGAATTTTTGGTGATCAGTGAAAACATAAACGGCTACATTGAAAATTAACGGTGAAATATCAGAATAAAAACGAAACCTGAAAAACGAAAAAGGCGAAGAATCCTTAAGATTTCTCGCCTTTCTTTATTATAGCGCATTTTACTTGTCTACAGGCTTTAGTTTTTAAGGTCAATAAACTTTATAAATAAATTAGGTTATAGACTACCCTAAAAACTGTTGCAGCCACAACTCTCAGTGATTTTTCACAACTCGTTACTACAACAAAAGCCGTCTAACATCGCCAATCACTGCATTTAAGTAAGTAAAAAAGCGGCCTGCGTCAGCACCATTCACTGCTCGATGATCGTATGACAGCGATAGCGGCAGCATATTGCGCGGTTCAAACTCACTACCATTCCATTTGGGCTTCATCTCAGCCCTAGAAACCCCTAATATAGCGACTTCCGGTGCATTGACGATAGGTGTAAAACCTTGACCGCCCATTGCGCCTAAACTCGATATAGTGAAGCAACCGCCCTGCATGTCTTTAGGACCAAGTTTACTGTTGCGCGCCTTGTCTATAATCACCATAAATTCTTCAGATAACTCCCAAAGACCTTTTTTATCGACATCGCGAATAACCGGCACTACAAGACCAATGGGAGAATCGACTGCAATGCCGATATTCACATACTTTTTATGAACCAGGTGCTCACCATCATGGTGCAATGACACATTAAAGCTAGGCTCTGCAACTAAAGCGGCCGCGCAGGCTTTAAGTAAAAATGGCAAGGGTGTGAGCTTAACTCCCCGCTTCTCCGCCTCGGCTTTGAGGCCTTTACGGAAGACTTCAAGATCGGTGATGTCGGCATCATCAAACTGAGTAACATGGGGAACATTTAACCAATTACGCGACATATTTTGTGCGGTCAGCTTTTTAATTTTGGTCATAGGGACCAGATCGATATCACCAAATTGGGTAAAATCAACCGCGGGAATACTCGGAATACCCGCTCCACTCGTCGCCATAGTTGATGCCGATGGCGACAGCGACGCCTTACCTGTCATCACATCTTTTACATAAACTTTGACATCATCTTTGGTCACACGATTACGATCACCAGTGCCTTTAACAGATGTTAAATTAACTCCCATTTCACGTGCAAACTTACGGATTGCCGGGCCCGCGTAAACCTCTTTTGATTGACTCGCACTGACAACATCACCGCTGCTTTCTTCAACCACTAGTTGAGGCTGTAACGCTTGGCTTGATGACTGCTCGACAGACTCTACTTGAGCTTGAGGAGCCGGCACAGGCGTGGGCTCGGGCTTTGCAGCCTCAGGCGCAGGCGCGCTCGGCGCCGCCTTATCGCTAGTAGAACTTTCGGCTTCAGCTTCTACTTCCATCGTCAGAATTAAACCACCTTCCACCGTCTGGTCGCCTTGTTTAATCGCAATACTGACGATTTTACCCGCAGTTGGAGCTGGTATTTCCATCGAGGCTTTGTCGGTTTCTAAGACAATTAATGAGTCATCAGCGGCAACTACATCGCCTACGGCGACCATCACCTCAATGACTTCAGCACCCTCCGCACCATCAGGCACGTTAACGTCAACTACTTGACTACCTGAAGCTTTAGTCGCTGCCACATCCTCATGACTAACAGCAGGCGTATCGGCAGCTGCCGTCACCGCTGGCTCGTGAGCGACGTCTGCACTTGCCGCTGCAGTATCGGATTCGACTTCTAACTCGATAATGGCGTCGCCTTCAGATAACTTATCACCAATGCTCACATTAATTTTAGTCACCTTGCCGGCCACTGAGGAAGGTATATCCATTGAGGCCTTGTCGGTTTCTAAAACAATGATACTTTGCTCAACTTCTACCATATCCCCAACGGCGATAGACACCTCGATGACTTCGGCGCCCTCGGTACCGCCAATATCGGGAATATAAACAGTTTGTATAGTCACTATATATCGCCTCTTTACAGTGTCATCGGATCTGGCTTAGTAGCATCCAGACCAAAATCTTTAATGGCTTTACTTACAACAGCGGGCTTGATTACGCCCTCGTCAGCAAGTGCTTTTAGTGCGGCAACGACAATAAAGTGACGATTCACCTCAAAGAAGTGACGCAGTTTGCTACGTGTATCACTGCGACCAAAACCGTCCGTGCCAAGCACGGTGTAAGACGGTCCCGGAATAAATGCACGCAACTGCTCGGCATAGGCTTTCATGTAGTCAGTCGCTGCGATAACTGGACCTTCAGCGTCTTCCAAACACTCGGTGATGTAGGCTTTTTTGGGACTATCTTCTGGATGCAACGTATTGTGGCGACTAATATGTTGCCCTTGACGGGCAAGCTCATTGACGCTGGTTAAACTCCAAATATCAGATTCAACATCAAAATCATCGCGCAAAATATCTGCTGCCGCTTCCACTTCGCGTAAAATAGCACCACCACCCATTAGCTGCACTCGGTTTTTCTTTTTAGTGGTACCCGCCTTCAATTTATAAATACCTTTGATGATGCCCTCTTCAGCACCCTCGGGCATCGCGTGATGAACATAATTTTCGTTCATCGTGGTCACATAGTAAAAGCAGTTCTCACCCTCTTTATACATGCGGCGCATACCGTCTTGAATAATCACCGCTAATTCAAAGTTATATGCGGGGTCAAAAGATTTACAATTTGGAATGGTGTTGGCAAGAATTAGACTGTGACCGTCCTCGTGCTGAAGCCCCTCGCCGTTTAGAGTGGTGCGGCCAGCCGTTGCACCAATCAAAAAGCCACGAGCCTGCATATCACCCGCGAGCCAAGCCAAGTCACCAACACGTTGAAAACCAAACATTGAGTAGTAAATATAAAATGGAATAGTCGATACGCCATTTGTGCTATAAGAGGTCGCCGCAGCAATCCACGAAGACATACCGCCGGCTTCGTTGATGCCCTCTTGCAACATCTGGCCTTTTTCATCTTCTTTGTAAAACATAATTTGAGAAGAGTCATGAGGTACATACTTTTGGCCTGCGGCAGAATAAATACCTATCTGCCTAAACATGCCCTCCATACCAAAGGTACGAGCTTCATCTGGCACGATAGGAACCACACGGTGCCCCATAGATTTGTCTTTGACAATGGTCGACAAAATACGCACAAATGCCATTGTGGTTGA